>DYKW01000141.1 GCA_020722405.1 Anaerolinea thermophila | reverse complement strand
CGCCTTTCGCATTTCGCATTTCGCCTTTCGCATTTCGCATTTTGCATTTAGTCGCCTGTCCGCTGAAGGCTGACGCTTACCCTCTGCCTTTGCGTCTTAGCGACTAAGTTCCCAGAATGGGGATTGCGTTAAGGTTTTACCCCCTATGAAAAAGGCAGCGGCTCTACAATCACGTTCTCCGGCCCAACAATAAAGCGCAAGCGCTGGAGCATCTCCGGGCATATCCCCGTAGAGAAATTGGGGAATTCCACCAGGAAACTACGTCCTTGTTCAAAAATTTGGAATGCAAAGCGATCATTGCCCGGATAGGAAAAGATGACGTTATAAACCCGGCGCAAACGAAGCCGATCTCGCAACTTGTCGCCTGTGGAACGCAAGATCACGCGTACCATTTGCGGCACGCCATCCGATGATTCTGCCACAGCCACTGCCGGTTGAGCATAGGCCGGGAGGGAGGCTACCATCACGTCCGTTTCTGATTGAGCCATTGCGCTCATTCCCTGCAGTGTACCTTGGGTTGCATCCATGGGGGATGAAACTACAGCCGAGGGGGAATGTACTTCATCAACAGCCGGCTCTTTTGGTAACACTCGTTCTTGCTCTAGCGCAGGGGTAGGGCTGGGAGCAGGCTCTCCATGCCGCGGCGTCAGGATTTCCCCAGAGGGTGGTTCACTTTCGGGAACGGGAGCCGCAGCGGGGGGGGCTGGCAACCAGTCATCGGGGAAGATATCCGGCGGAGGGGGAGGGGCATCCTCATCCGGCAACCAAATGTCACCTTCAGGCTCCGGAGGAAATGGTTGATAAACCGCGGGGGTTTCTCGTACGGCCGGCGGACCCTCCTGGTTGACAGTTTCATCTTCCTGGCTATCAAGTTCGGGGAAATCTACATTCTCTTGGGATAAAAGCGTATCCAACTCATGTGCCTGATCTGCAGCGACAATGACTTTATCGCTGGTGGTGATACTATCCACCAGTACCTTCGAGGAACCGCTTTGGGCATCGATCTTGCCATCTACAATGAGAATTGCCCCTTCGCTCACCAATTCATGATAGGTGCTCCAGGTATCAGGGAAAATGACCAACTCGGTATTCCCATACATGTCTTGCAGCGTCGAAAAGGCCATCGTCTTCCCGTTGCGAGTCTGGTGCAGGCGCAGACGGCTAACCATCCCGGCCACTTTGACTCGATTACCGGGGGGCACGTTTTCCAAATCGGTAGACTTATGGGTGATGATGCGTTCCAACAGGCTGGCGTAAGGTGTCAATGGGTGGCTGGAAACGTATACACCCAGAAGTTCACGTTCCCACTCCAACATTTCGCGCGGTTTGATTTCTCGTGAGGGTGGGCTGAGGTGAAGACGTTGGACGATACCGGTATGATCACCAAAAAGAGACATTTGACCGGCCATCGCGGCCTCGAAGTGCGCCCCGCTGGCCAAGATGATGCGGTTGATGGACTCCAACAAACTGGCTCGCTCTCCGAAGTCATCCAGCGCCCCAACTTTGATCATGCTTTCAAGGGCACGTTTACCGACCTTTCTGAGGTCGACGCGTTGAATGAAGTCGTTCAAATCTTTGAAGGTGCCCTCCTCCCACCGCGCGGCCAGGAGGGCGGCTACCGGCCCGGTACCCACGTTTTTGATGGCTGCCAACCCAAAGCGAATGGCCGGCCCATCGGGAGACTCTTCAATCGTGAAGTCCAAATCACTGTGGTTCACATTAGGGGGCAAGACTTCGATGCCCATCCGGCGGCTATCAACAATGTACGAGGTTACTTTATCGGTGTTGTCTCGGAACACCGATAGCAAAGCGGTCATGTACTCAGCCGGGTAGTGTGCTTTAAGAAAAGCCGTCTGTACTGCAATCACGCCATAATCAGCCGCATGGGATTTATTGAAACCATAGCGTGCAAATTCTTCCCAGTCATCGAAAATGGCGCTGGCGGTTTCACGATCCATTACGCCGCCTTTTACTGCCCCTGCGATGAATTTTACGCGGTGTTTCTGGATTTGGTCTTTTTTCTTTTTCGCAATAGCCTTGCGTAACTCATCCGCCTCAGGAGCAGTGTAACCGGCCAATTCCACTGCGGCGCGCATAATTTGTTCCTGATAGACCGGAATACCGTAAGTCTCATCGAAAATAGGGGCCAATGCAGGGTGGCGATATGAAACTTCCTCCTCACCATGCATCCGTTTGATGTAAGTGGGAATAAAAGCCAGCGGGCCCGGACGGTATAGCGAGATCATAGCAATCACATGATCCAGCGTCTGGGGCTTCATTTCCATCAAGTTACGGCGCATCCCCTCGCCTTCTACTTGGAAGACGCCCGCCGTATCACCACGCCCAATCAATGCAAACGCCTCGGGGTCATCGGTGGGCAGGTTGGAAAGGTTATATTCCTTGCCGTGTCGCTGTTTGATCATATCGCAAGCGCGCGCCATAACCGTCAGCGTGGAAAGCCCCAAGAAGTCCACTTTCAACAAACCCAGCGCGTCCACAATGGACATTTCAAACTGCGTAACCGTCTTGACGGGGGAGTCATCGGCATTGCCTGTGGGACGGTGCAACGGCACGTATTCGATAATCGGTTTATCGGTGATAATCACCCCGGCCGCGTGGGTGCCCACATTGCGTACCACGCCTTCGATTTCGGCAGCGGTATCAATCAGGTCTTTGATGTAGTGTTTATTGGGGTCTCGGTTGGCCTGCTCATAGATTTGTTTGAATTCAGTGACACTCTCCAAGGCTTCAGGGATACTAACGGGCTTGCCAGGTATATTGGGAATCGTTTTAGCAACCCGGTCGACTTCGGGCAGAGGTACGTCCAACACACGTCCCACGTCACGGATGGCTGCCCGCGCCTTAAGCGTTCCAAACGTGATGATTTGTGCTACTTTGTCTTCGCCATATTTTTGAGCGCAGTATTCCATCATTTTGGCGCGCATGTCGTCCCGGAAATCCAGGTCAATATCGGGCATGGAAACGCGTCCGGGGTTGAGGAAACGCTCGAAAATCAACCCAAATTTGAGGGGGTCTACCATGGTAATGCCCAGGGTATACGCCACAATGGAGCCGGCCGCAGAACCGCGCGCGTTATACCAAATGCCTTCTCGCTTGGCATATTCGCACAAATCCCACACAATCAAGAAATAGGCATCAAAACCCATTTGGTGAATGATGCCCAATTCGTAATCCAGACGTTCGCGGTATATCGGTTGATCGGCTTTATCACCATAGCGCCAGCGCAAACCTTCCTCACACAACTTTCGCAGGTAAGATTGCGCATCGTACCCCTCTGGCACAGGGAAATGGGGCAATTTGTAGCCCTTGAAGCCCAAGTCTAGTTGACAGCGCTCGGCAATCAGCAGGGTGTTTTCCAATGCCCCAGGAACATGCCCAAAGATTTTGGCCATTTCATCTGGCGAGCGTAGGTAATACGACTGGCTGCTCATGCGCATACGGTTAGGATCACCCACCAAACAACCGGTCTGGATAGCAAGCATAACATCCTGCAAGCGTGCATCACCGGGGTTCACGTAATGTACATCGTTCGTGGCTACGAAACGGCCATTGTAACGCTTGCCCAGTTGCAACAAATGTTTGTTGATTGCCGTCAGTTCGGGGATATCGTGCTCTTGCAATTCAAAAAAGAAGTTATCAGGTCCAAAGACTTCGTAATACCAATCCAGTTGTCGGCGAGCCTCTTCCAATTGCCCGTTATTGATCATACGCGGCACTTCAGCCGACATACAACCGGTAGTACAAATTAAACCTTCGGCATGTTGTGCCAAGAATTCATGGTCAACACGTGGGTGGTAATAAAAACCCTCTAATTGGGCTGCGCTGGCAATTTTCAGCAAATTTTTATAGCCGGTCTCATTTTCGGCTAGTAAGAGCAGGTGCGTAGATTTCTTGTCCAGTTTCGAATCGCGGTCACGCATCCCGCGGGCGGCCAAATAGGCTTCTACACCGATGATGGGTTTGATGCCTTCCCGGATGGCCGTGTTGTAAAATTCAATCACGCCGAACATGGTGCCGTGGTCGGTCAAACCGACGGCCGGCATACCCATTTCCTTAGCGCGGTGAATCAATTTTTTTATATTGCTGAAGCCATCCAACAAAGAATATTCGGAATGGACGTGCAAATGAACAAAAGACATAGTCAGGGGGAAATACAGGGTTCACGCGCCAATGCTATTATGCGCGGGGTTTCATAGCGTTGATTGAATCTGATCTGAAAATAGATTTCCATGTCTGGTGGTGAAAATTATTTTTCATGGCG
>DYKW01000140.1 GCA_020722405.1 Anaerolinea thermophila | reverse complement strand
GAAAATAGATTTTCATGTCTGGTGGTGAAAATCATTTTTCATGGCGACTTCTCGAATTTTTGGAGTACCCAAAGTTCTCACAATCTTATAACGCAAAGCCGCGAAGACGCCAGGGTAAGTGACAAGCGTGGGTGAAAGCCTTTTGCCCCTACGACCATCCAACTATCCGACTACGCGACTACGCGACTTAAAACGTAATTTTCTTTGTGGCGTTGCGTCTTGGCGTTAAAATAACCATCACTATCCCGAGTTATCGAGACGATACTCATGCCTGATAAAAAACGCCTGCTCCCGATTGCGCTTCTCGCGATGTTGGCGGTTGCCGGTTATGTCCTGGCCGCCTCTCTGACATATCGCATCGGCTTTCCGTTGGATGATGCCTGGATTCACCAGACTTATGCCCGCAATCTGGCGTTGCGTGGCGAGTGGGCTTTTGTACCGGGACATCCCTCGGCCGGTTCAACCGCGCCGCTGTGGTCGCTGCTGTTGACCTCTGGATACCTGTTGCCGCTCTCGCCACAGGCCTGGACCTTTGGATTGGGGATGTTCACCCTGGCTGCACTGGCCTGGACGGGCGTTTGGGGGGTGGGGGTGCTGGCACCCTCCTTGCCCGTCGATTGGCGTTGGACCGGCGGCGTTTTGTTCGCGCTGGAATGGCATTTGGTGTGGGCGGCGACTTCCGGGATGGAAACATTGCTGGCGGCCTTGTGGATGACGCTGGGCGTGCTGTGGCTGACGCGCGGCGTGCGACGTTGGGAGTCCATGGGCTTGTGGATTGGCCTGGGAATGTGGGTGCGCCCGGATGCGGTGACGTTGCTCGGCCCGGCTGTCTGGGTGTTGGGTTGTGAGGTGGTGGCGACGCATCGTTGGCGAGAGATTTTCTCAGGCGGTGGGCGGTTGTTGGCCGGTCTTGCGCTCGGCGTTGGACCTTACCTGCTCTTCAACCGTTGGTTGGCCGGAGCCTGGTGGCCGAACACGTTTTATGCCAAGCAGGCCGAGTACGCCATTTTGCGGCAGGTTCCACTCCTGGTACGCCTGGGGCGTGAATTTTCAATGTCGCTGGTGGGCGTGGGCGTGTTGCTCCTGCCCGGCATGGCGCTGACCTTGTGGCGTGCGGCGCGCCAACGCCGGTGGGTGTTGTGGGGCGGCGCGCTGTGGGCGCTGGGATATGTCGGCTTGTATGCCCTGCGCCTGCCGGTGACGTATCAACATGGACGTTATTTGATCCCTGCCATGCCGGTTCTCTTTCTGTGGGGATTAACCGGTTTGTTGGAGACGCTGCAGGAAACAAACCGACACCTGTGGGGGCGCATGATCCTCCGGAGTTGGGTACTCACCCTGGGGGTGGTCCTGCTCCTGTTCTACGCCCTGGGGGGGCGCGCCTATGGACGGGATGTAGCCGTCATCGAAAGTGAAATGGTGGCCGCGGCCCATTGGGTTAACGCGCACACCCCGCGAGGGAGTTTGGTCGCGGCGCACGACATTGGGGCGTTGGGATACTTTGGGGAGCGGGATCTACTCGACCTGGCCGGGCTGGTCTCCCCAGAAGTCATCCCTTTTATTCGTGACGAGGCACAATTGGCGGCTTACCTGAATGAACGCGGTGCCGAATATCTAATCACTTTCCCGGGTTGGTATCCAAATCTGGTGTTGTGTGGTGAGATGGTATACGTTACGGGCGGAGCATTTGCCCCGGAACAAGAAGGAGAAAACATGGCAGTGTATCGCTGGCATGAGAATTGTGTGACAGGTCAGTAAAAAACGGTCATTCGTTGTTGAAGATGACTTTTTCCTGTGCTATACTCTGGCATGTAAAAGCGATGCCAAAGTGAGGCGTATTATGGAAAAAATATCTCTTATGGTTGTTGATGATCACCCTATTTTTCGCAAAGGGGTCATTAACGCTCTTTCCCTGGAGCCGGATTTTGAGGTAATTGGAGAATCGTCCAACGGGGATGATGCGTTGGAGAGGATTCGCGAGTTACGGCCAAATGTGGCTGTGCTGGATGTCAATTTGCCGGGGATGAATGGACAGCAACTCACACGTCGGGTGAGCATCGAGAAACTCCCCACGCGAGTAGTATTGGTGACGGCGTATGATGACGAGGCGCAGATTATCTTTGCGTTACAGGCAGGTGCGTATGCGTATTGCGCCAAAGACATTTCACCCGGCGCTCTGGCAAATGTCATCCGCTCGGTGATGGAAGGGCGATACGTCATCCAAAAGCAAGTGATGACTAAAGATGAGGTGAATGCTTGGTTGGTGGCGCGTGGTGTGGACCCGGCCAGTAAACAGCCTGGTGGTACCGGAGAATTGGTGCCCTTGTCTGAGCGTGAGATGGAAGTGTTGACCTGTCTTGCTCAGGGACTGAGTAACAAAGAAATTGCCGCGAAACTAGGGATTAGCCACCAGACGGTGAAAAATCATGTCACTGCCGTGTTGCGTAAACTTCAGGTAGACGACCGCACGCAGGCGGTGGTGTATGCTTTGCAACGTGGCTGGGTGCGTCTAAATCAGGATGTATCCCCAGATCAGGCATAGTTTCATGGGCGTGCCATTGATCTCTTCTGAGTGGCAGGTGACGTGAAATAGAACAAATCTATTTGTGGAGGACGATAATATGAGCGCTGATACATCCGCGTCTACAAAGACCCTGGGCGAGATTCAGCAAGAAGTGCGTGCTGAATTGGAAAAAAATCGCCGCGAGACCAAAGAAATCGAATTGATGATCGACCAAAGCCAGTTAGAAGTAGAAAAACTGGTGCGGCGCAATGGTGTAGCCTCTTCCAAATTACAGCAGATTCAAGCCCAATTCGATACGATGCCGCGTGGGGATATTCGGGCGGCTTACGATGTTGCACTAGATGCCCAACAGCGTCTTTTTGTGATGCGGGGGCAGTTGGAAAAACTTCAAAGCGACAAATCACATTTGGATCGCTATCGTGCCTTACTGGAAACATTTTTGAGGGCGTTGGAAAAGACACCTGGTACGACGAAAGTTGGCGGTGGAAAATCCGCGCGTACACATTCGGCTACTGCGGAAAAACTGGAAACCATGATTCAGGCACAGGAATCTGAACGTCAGCGACTCTCCCAACAAATGCATGATGGTCCGGCGCAGGCGCTTTCCAATTTCATCTTGCAGACGGAAATTGCCATGCGCTTATTTGATATGGATCAAGAGCGTGCTCGGGAGGAACTTGCTAACCTGAAGGGCGCGGCCACCTCTACCTTTAAGAAAGTGCGTAATTTCATTGCCGATTTACGTCCGATGATGTTGGACGACTTAGGATTGGCCCCCACCCTAAAGCGTTATGCTGAAAACATGAAAGAGCAGACAGGAATCGACGTACGCATCAATGTGATGGGAGGGGAACAACGACTTTCGCCTTATTTGGAAGTGATGATTTTCCGTGCAGTACAGGAATTACTGTCCAACGTTGCCAGTCATAGCCAGGCAAGTGTTGCCAAGGTGTTATTGGATATTTCTGAAGATCAGGTTCGTGTGGAAGTGGAAGACAATGGGCGCGGCTTTGATGCTGATAATTGGACAGAGCACGGTGGCATGGGGTTAAACTTGATTAAAGACCGCGTGGATATGTTGGGCGGTGAGATGCATGTAGAGAGTGCGCCAGCCCAAGGAACCCGAGTCAACTTTAATATTCCGGCTGAATGGTCGAACAATTTGTAAAATCTACCCCGAAATGCCAAATACCTATTGCATTTTTTTGAAAAATCCATATAATTTTGCATGAACACATCTTTATGATTTTTGAGTGTTCAAATTCTAAAAGAAAGGAGGTAAAACCGACATGTTGTTCTCACCTAAAGAAAAAGGCCAAGGTCTCGTTGAGTATGCGTTGATTCTTGTATTGGTTGCTGTTGTCGTTATCGTCATTCTTGCCTTGCTCGGCCCGGCAATTGGTAACATCTTCAGCAACATTATGTCCGCCATCTAAGTTCTCTTTTTTCTATTTCATACAAAACACCCCACTGTCTATTGCAGTGGGGTGTTTTGTTAGTCTGGTAGGTGGGGAGTCGAATGATTGGGGGGATACAGAGATTGCAAATACGTTCTGCAATCAACCCTTATTTGTTTTGACAGTATCACTTCAAAAATTCGGGGGAGTGGGGTGCTATTTTAACGCCAAGACGCAAGGCTGCAGAGAGAATCACGTTTTAAATCGCGTAGTTGGATAGTCGGGTGGTCGTAGGGGCGAAAGGCTTTTCGCCTGGTAGTCGCCATGAAAAAATGATTTTCACCACCAGACATGAAAATCTATTTTCAGAT
>DYKW01000139.1 GCA_020722405.1 Anaerolinea thermophila | reverse complement strand
ATGGTTTTGTCTTTATCTCTCTGTTCTCTTGGTAAGGTGCGAAAAATAGGCTTAGGCAGGAAAAGTGGTAGGTTTTTTGCATTGGCTTCTGAAAAATTCGGTTTTTGCAGTGGTCTCTTAATTTGTCTCCTGTACCGCTTCCACAGATTCAATATCTGGGAAAAATTGACGAATGGTACCTTCTACCCAGCCATGCAAGGTGGTAGGTAACAAGTCACAAGTCGCACATGCACCACCCAAGTGCACTTTCACGGTCTTTCCATCATAATCTACCAATTCTACTGAGCCACCATGAAATTGCTCGATGTATGCACTCAAATTGCTAACTAATACTTGCAAACGAAATTTATCTTCCACCACCGTGCCCATCTTAACCTCCTGTATACTCATTGCTCTGCCGCAATGGGTTGCTGTAGATGTTCTTGTAGCAAAGAAAGCAGCAGATCTCTCGGACTATGCAAGCGCTCAGCAATAGATACCGAGAGTAATTCTACCAAACGTTCGCCACAACGCGGGTTCTTTTGATAGAAATGGCGTAATTCTTGGTTATGCAAACGCAAGACTTCCGTTTTACCGACCGTGATCGCACTTGAAGAATAGTACGGGCGCATCAATGCTGCCGACCAACCAAAAACGCCACCCGGCTGAATACGCGCCACAGTCAAAGAATCACCGTCATCCGGTTTATGGCGGATGATGACTTCCCCCTGCGAGAGAAAATACAAATAAAGCGCCGGAAAGCCTTGGGTAAAAATGATTGTCTGATCGGGGTAAACCATTACCTTAAACAGGGGGGCGATTACCACACGCTCATCCGGGGTTAGTTTGTCAAATAACCAGTGACTGTTTGAATCATCCGTCCGAAAAAATTTTTTATCCATAAGTCGATAAGCCTGCACAACTTTTGGCATGTGCTCCTCTACTATGCGCATATCACGAAATAAATAACTGGACTCTGGCCTTTTCTTATTCGACCGCAAATTTACATGGTTTTTCGCCAAAGAGCGGCTTAAAAAATCTGCGTCATCGTACCCGCAGGGTGAATCTGTGCCATCTGTGGATTAATATCGGCTATCCACCGGTTTCGCCAGCCTCCAGTAAACAATAGTTTAGGAAAGATACCTCAAATTTTCTAGTGGCAAATATCCCCAACTCAATGACGTTTATCATTTTTAGAATCACCCTCTACTTGTAACAGCACATTTTCTGTGAACCTCTTACCCTGTCTATTCCGAAAATAGATCATTTCCGTCCCTGGTGGTGTGCCAGGGAACATGGAGACTTCTCAAAAAAAGGGGGAGAGGCTATGGGGCGCAATAAAAATCTCACCACGAAAGCCCAAAGGCACGAAGAAAAGGTTGAAGACTTTGTGTCTTGGTGGCTTCGTGGTAAAAAACGCTAAGATGCCCCAGGTTATCGAGATGATACATCTCAACCACCTCGCACAAGTTATACAAAAAAAGCGAGGGCATTTCACAAATTGCATTGTGAAACGCCCTCGCCACATTCAATATGTTCACGCCTGTGCATCAGCAGACGCAACTTCGTCTACCTGCATTTGCTTTTCTTGCTGATGACGAAATACCAATTGGTCATTTTCCTCATCCACAAGGATAAGATCACCTTCCTTGAATTCACCGGCCAATAGTCTAATAGAGAGTGGGCTTTCCACATATTTTTGCAAGGCCCGGCGCAATGGACGGGCACCAAAGGCCGGTTCGTAACCAATATCGGCCAACCAATTGGCAGCCGCTTCACTAAGCGCTACCTGCAAACCGCGTTCCTCTAGTCGTTGACTGATCTCTTTCATTTGCAGCAACACAATAGCGCGCATATCTTCTCGCGAAAGCGGGGAGAAGGTAATAATCTCATCCACGCGATTGAGAAATTCAGGGCGGAAAGTGCTCTTGAGCGCCTTCTCAATTTTGGCATGTGCTTGCTTAATCTCATCACTATCATCTGGGCGCAAGAAGCCCAAACTGCCGGCGTTACGCACATACTCGGTACCCAAGTTGCTGGTCATGATCAACACTGTATTTCGGAAGTCAACCGTGCGCCCCTGTCCATCGGTCAGGCGCCCATCGTCTAAAATCTGCAATAAAGCGTTCCAGACTTCAGGATGTGCTTTCTCAATTTCATCGAACAACACCACTCGATAGGGACGCCGACGTACCGCTTCCGTCAGTTGACCACCTTCTTCATAGCCGACATAACCCGGAGGCGCCCCAAACAGACGCGAGACCGTATGCTGTTCACGGTATTCGCTCATGTCTATACGCACCAGGGCGTCTTCATCATCGAAGAGGAAGTCAGCCAGCACTTTGGCAAGTTCGGTCTTGCCAACCCCGGAAGGGCCAATGAAAATAAAAGAACCAATTGGCCGACGAGGATCTTTGAGACCGGAGCGTGCTCGACGGATAGCATCAGAGATGGCCTGAATAGCCGCATCTTGCCCGATGACGTGTTCTTTCAAACGTGCCTCCATGTGCAACAATTTTTCGGCTTCCGTTTCGAGCATTTGGTGTAAGGGAATACCCGTCCATTGCGACACTACTTCAGCAATGTCATTAGCATCCACTACCTCGTCTAATTGATGTTCCGACTCCCATTGGTCACGTTGCACACGGAAAGATTCTTCTAGGCGCAAGCGCTCAGCCTTCTTCTGCGCTGCACGCTCGTAATCTCGCTCTATGCCAGCCTGTTCCTCCTCCGCCGTCAAGCGATCAATTTCAGATTTAATCACCTTCAACTCGGGTGGCAAAGAGTACAAAGCCACACGTAGTTTGGAGGCGGCTTCGTCGATCAAATCAATGGCCTTATCAGGCAAATGACGATCGGTAACGTACCTGTCGGAAAGCCGTGCTGCAGCAATCAAAGCATCATCTGAGAAGTGCACCTTGTGGTGGGCTTCATAACGGTCTCGCAAGCCACGCAACATTTCAATCGTGTCTTCAACCGAAGGTTCCTCCACGTAGACGGGCGCAAAACGGCGCTCCAAAGCAGCATCTTTTTCAATGTACTTGTGATATTCATCCAGTGTGGTTGCACCTACACACTGCAATTCACCGCGCGCCAGTGCTGGTTTGAGCATATTGGAGGCATCCATCGTACCCTGAGCAGCACCTGCCCCCACTACGGTATGCAATTCATCAATGAACAGAATCACGTCCCCTTCGGCACGCTTGACTTCATCCATGGCGGCCTTCAGCCGTTCTTCAAACTCACCACGGAAACGAGAACCGGCTATCATCGCGCCCAGGTCAAGTGAGACAATGCGCTTGCCACTCAAAATTTCGGGCACATCGTTGTCGACGATTTTCTGCGCCAAGCCCTCCACGATGGCTGTCTTGCCTACGCCAGCCTCCCCTATGAGAACCGGGTTGTTTTTGGTGCGGCGACATAAAATCTGAATGACGCGCAAAATTTCGGCGTCCCGGCCAATCACCGGATCCAGTTTGCCTTCATGGGCGGCCTTGGTCAAATTAATAGAGTACTTTTCCAAAGTGCGATAATGCGTCTCCGCCTGTCGATCGGTAACTGTTTGCCCGCCGCGGATATGTTGAATCGCTTCGTAAACACGCTCGCGCGTCACGCCCGCACCTTCCAGCAGCCGGGCGGCCGGTGTACTGCGTTCACTGAGAATCGCCAGAAAGATGTGTTCGGTAGAGATGTACTCATCCTTCAAGCGATTGGCTTCTTCATTTGCCAAATCAATGATACGTTTGACGCGCGGTGTGATGAAGATCTGTCCGGCACCTCCACCAAAAATATTAGCCTTCGGGCTGGTGCGCAGAATATAATCCAAGCGCTCACTCAGGGCCTGCGCGTTCACATTAAGCATCTCCAGAATCTGCGGAATGACACCTTCCGGTTGTTCGATGAGCGCCAACAAAATGTGTTCCGTATCTATTTGATTATGTCCATAGCGCTGAATAATCTCAGCAGCACGTTGAGCCGCCTCTTGCGCTCTTTCTGTAAAACGGTCAAATCGCATCATGCGCTTATTACCTCACAAGTAGAAAACATGGGGAAAGGATGCATAAATTATACCCGCCCGTTTGCTGTAATCCTGTTAAACATACATAAGAAACTGGGCTACGGCAAGTGCGTAGGCGTGGGGGTCCGCGTGGGGCTTGGGGTAGGCGGGTACTGATCTGTGCTATTTTCGCAATAGAGAAAGAAACACCTCCACAATTCGCGGGTCGAAACATTTACCGCTGTGCGCCACGATGTAATCCACGGCTTGCTTTTTGCTCCAGGCAGGACGGTAAGGGCGATCCGAGGTGAGTGCGTCGAACACATCCGCTACGGCAAAAATGCGCGCGGCGAGCGGAA
>DYKW01000138.1 GCA_020722405.1 Anaerolinea thermophila | reverse complement strand
CCAGGCTTTGGAAGAAACCTTCGGGACGTTTCCCCTTCTTTTTGAGATGATACAGATAATACGTAAATTTCATGAAATCGGGTAGAATGGCGTTACGCACAATCGTCCAACAGGAGAAGACGCTATACCATGACCATTCCTGAGCCGTACACCCACCGTCCCAAGTGGTCACCACAAACCAAATTAACCGTTAGTCTGCTGGCAACCGCCTTCAGCGTATATTTGCTGTATCAATTTCGCGTTATCCTGCCCCCTTTGATCCTGGCCATAATACTGGCTTATGCTGTTTCCCCTATCGCCACATTTCTACACCTACGCCTGAAACTTCCGCGCACTCTGGCAATTGTCCTGGGAGATGTGTTGCTGTTACTCTTTCTGCTGGGCGTTCCGGCGCTGCTTCTGCCGCCGCTAGGCTCGCAGATCAGTGCCCTTAATCTGGATTTTCAAAAATTATTACTCACGTTGGATAGACTCCTCCAGCACGATTTTAACTTGGGACCATTTTCAATTCATCTGCCCTCTCTGGTAGCGCAGACATCCAACAACATCGATTCCTGGTTACAGCCTCTGTTAGGGCAAACGGTCAACCTGGTTATGGAGGTGGTATCTTCGACGGTATGGGTGGTTTTCGTGCTCGTTGTTTCATTCTACCTGGCAAAAGATGGCAGCACCGGATTGGATGCCTGGCTGGACGAACACGTCCCGCCGTTATATCGCAGCGATTATCATCATTTACGAAACGAGGTCCTACAAATTTGGGGAGCCTTCTTCCGGGGGCAAATTACGTTAGCCCTGGTAGTGGCTGTAATTTTCACCACGGTTGGTTTTGCCATCGGGTTGCCTTTCGCCTTAGCGATGGGCATTTTAGCCGGCCTGCTAGAGTTTCTGCCCAGTATCGGGCATGGTATTTGGCTGGTAATAGCATTGACTGTTTCGTTGCTCTTCGGCTCAAACTGGATGCCAATCCCCAATTGGGTTTTTGCGCTGATTGTGCTCAGTCTGCATCTGATCTACGAGCAGTTCGATTTGAATTATTTGATTCCACACATCATTGGACGCAGCGTTCATCTCTCGCCACTAATTGTGATTTTAGGCATCGTCAGCGGCGCACTAACAATGGGGGTACTAGGTATTCTGTTGGCCGCACCGACCATTGCGACACTGCGCGTCGTCGGACGCTATGTTTACGCCCAACTTTTCGATCTGGAACCCTTCCCCGAAAGCATCACGCCACCACTCCCTCCCCCTGACCCACAGTGGTACAGAAGGTTCAACCTACCGAAGCGATTTTTCCGTTTTTTCCGCAGCCATGAGCACACCTCCTGAACCCACCGATAAATTACTATCTCCACCCTGGAACCCAACTACTAAACTGGTTGCCGGGTTATCTTTTGTCGCCGTAATAGGCGGCATGGTGATTTACTTCCGCAGCGTTATCGGGTGGTTGCTGCTCTCTGTTGTGTTGACCTACTTGCTGCACCCGCTCATTAGCGGCTTGTGCAAAATCAGCCGTCTTTCCTGGCGTACGGCGGTTAACCTGGTGTACTTGTTGGTACTTTTGCTACTCATTGGCTCCTTCACTGCCACCGGCGTAGCCGTTGTCCAACAGTTTCAGGCACTCATTGACACAATCAATCGCCGGTTACCAGAATTGCCTAAATTGTTGGGTAACATTCCCCAGGTGTACACCATTGCCAACCTGTACACCATTGACTTGAGTCAACTAAATCTGGCAAATCTGGGGCAACAACTCATCAGTTCGTTACAAACGGTACTCAGCCAAGCCGGGAACATTTTAAGTGCGGTGGCCACCGGCGCCGCCAGTTTGTTAGGTTGGTTGTTGTTTGTTTTGCTGGTTTCCTATTTCGTGCTTTTAGATAGCGGGCAGGTACCTGATATGGTGAGTTACCTGCACATTCCCGGCTATGATTATGATGTACGTCGCATGGGGCGAGAATTCAATCGGGTGTGGAATGCCTACTTGCGCGGGCAAATATTCATCATTGCGCTGGTAATTATGGCCTCCGGAACCTTGCTTACCGTACTAGGGCTGCGCTTCGCTTTTAGTTTGGCGTTACTTGTCGGCGTAGCACGTTTTGTGCCTTTTGTAGGCCCTTTTGTGATCGATCTGGTTATTTTCCTGGTCGCCCTTCTACAAAACGGAAATTACTTTGAGATCAGTCAAATCAGTTATGCACTGCTGGTACTAGGGCTAACAATCTTATTGGATCAGATTTTTGATAACATCATTTCACCACGTATTCTAGGGCAGAGTTTAGGCGTCAATCCAGCCGCGGTGCTGATTGGGGCCATTTTGGCGGCGCGTCTCCTCGGCTTCGTCGGCTTGGTGTTGGCCGCACCGGTATTGGCCTCTTTGCGGTTGCTTGGACGTTATGTCTTCCGAAAAATGCTAGACCTGGATCCCTGGCCAGAAACCGAAACCCCCACTCAACCACCTGAGATACCCGGTCAAGCAATGGTACACAAGTTGCTCGGTCGTTTGCGCCAACCACGGAACCCAAAAGGGAAAAACGCTCAACAAGCAGAAGAAAAAAGCATTAGAATGCGCAACAAGTAGAGGTAACTGCCACCTGGCAGAAATCAAGAAGGCTCTCTCGAGTATTCGAGAGAGCCTTCTTGACGATGAATTGGCTACTTGCTTGTAGGGATGATATTCAGGCACTAAGGGGAGCGCGTCCGTACAGGCTCTCGCGCAGGGATAACACCTGACGCCGCAAGCGAGGGTCTCGTTCCATCAGATCGGCCACTTTATCACAGCCATACATAATCGTGGTGTGGTCGCGACCACCAAGCATATCGCCAATTTGCGGCAAGGAAAGATGGGCCTCCTCTCGCAGCAGATACATTGCGATTTGGCGCGGTTCGGCTACTCGCCGAGAACGCTCATGACTTAGCATGTGCTCTACCGTCAGGCCAAACGTATCAGCAACTACCTTGACGATATTCTCTGGATTTACTTCAGTACGTCGAGGTAGCAAGTCTGCCAAAGCCACCTCTACCAACTCTGGCGTAACTCGTACGCCGCGCAGATTAGCAAAGGCGATAACGCGCGTTAAGGCACCCTCTAATTCACGGATATTGGAATTAACATTGCGAGCAATCATTTCCAAGGCACTATCGTCTATGTGGTCATTGTTGCGTTCGGCTTTATATCGCAAAATCGCCATACGAGTCTCGAAATCCGGGGGTTGGATATCTGCAATCAGCCCCCATTCAAAGCGCGACCGCAGGCGTTCTTCCAAGGTATTCATAGCTTTGGGAGGCCGGTCAGAGGTCATCACGATTTGTTTATCCTGACCGTGCAAGGTGTTAAAGGTATGGAAAAATTCCTCCTGAGTAGACTCTTTTCCGACAATGAACTGAATATCGTCAATTAGCAAAACATCAATGCGGCGGTATTTCTCCCGAAAGGCCTGTGTGGTGTGTTTTCGGATGGCGTTAATTAAGTCGTTGGTAAACTCTTCGGAGGAGGCATACAATACTGTTAATCCCTGATCGACACAGTAATTGCCAATCGCCTGCAACAAGTGCGTCTTTCCTAAACCAACGCCACCATAGAGGAAAAGCGGATTATAGGCCTTTGCGGGACTCTCAGCCACAGCCATACAAGCGGCGTGCGCCAGCCGGTTGCTGGGGCCAACAACAAAGTTTGAAAAAGCATAGCGCCGATTCAAGCGGGTTGTTATGTTAGCATCTTCATTTCCATTGGTCGGCACAACAGTCCGGGGAGAGGTTGTATCTTGGACTACATCTGTGGCCTCCAAAACTGGTGATTGCTGCCAAACCGTGAAATGCACTTTGACATCCCGATCCATTGCCCCGGCCAAAATGCGCTGTACCGTTGCCGACAGGCGATCGGCTAACCAGTCTCTGGCGTACGCATTTTTCACACCAATGGTAAAGATCCCCTCTTCATAAGACACTAATTCCGCTGCACTCACCCACGTATCGAAGGCGGCCTTCGGCATATCCATTTGTAGTTGTCCAATAGCCACTTGCCAGGCTTGTTCTGCGTTCATGAAGACATCCTCCTCCGAAAATAAAACACCTTACAAATACCAAAAATTTTTACTCCAGACAATAACTTTTGCCTGAATAACGAATAACCAGCGTGTAGCCTTAAGTCAACGGGGATTTTTCAATCAATAACTGGACTCTAGCGTTTTCTGATTCAACCGCAAATTTACGTGGTTTTTCACTGGAGAGCGATTTAAGAATCTGTGCCATCTGTAGATGAATATCGGCAATCCGTCGGTTTCGCCAGATTCCAGAACCAATAAAAAATCACATACAAATAATGATATAAAAAGTATCT
>DYKW01000137.1 GCA_020722405.1 Anaerolinea thermophila | reverse complement strand
CCAGGCTTTGGAAGAAACCTTCGGGACGTTTCCCCTTCTTTTTGAGATGATACGTTTAGTCGGATATTCAGGACGGGGCACGGGTCACTGAAGGCTGAAGGCTGAAGGCGGACGCCTGTCACCTGCCCTTGCGCCTTCGCGGATGGCGGCCCGGAGGGCTTCTTTTTGCGCATATCGCCCCATTCAGTGGAATATACGGTGGGATTTTCGTCTCGTGACATGGGCTTCACGACCGCAAGGCGGCAACGACTTTCTGGTCGGTAGGGAAAACAAGCGTTGGTAAATTCTCCAGGGAGAAAAAGGCCACGTTGCGCAGGTCTCCACCGGCTCTTAGGGTGCCGCCGGTGCGCCTGGCACGGTACCACACGCCGACGGTGTGTTGGCGCGGGTTGTGGAAGTTGGAATGCACAACAAAAACGCCTTGCAGGCTGACCTGCAGGCCGGTCTCTTCTTCGAATTCCCGTAAGGCGGCCTGTTCGATGGATTCATCCCATTCCACGTGACCGCAAGGGATGCACCATCCTCCGCTGCGACGTTCGCCTAACAGTAAACGATGCGCTTCAAGCAGGATGACGGCCACACCGACGGTCGGATTGCGATAATGTATCCAGCCACAGGATGGACAACGCTGGCGTCGAAGTTCGCCGTCGTGCCAAAACTGTAAGGGCGTGGCGCAATGCGGGCAATACGTAAACGTACTCATGTCTCAAGCGTCCCCGAAGATTTCGCCTGGGTCGGGGATTTCATGCGCCGCAGCGCTCAGCAGGGCGTGACTTTCTTCTAGTAAAGCGGGCAAGGTGGGCGCCGGCATCCCACGACGCAAAGCATCCACCTGCCGGAGTAGTGCGATCTTAAGGCCGCCGGCGCGATGCGCCCAAGGGGAATCTGCTGACAGGCGTTCCAGACGATCAATGAGCAGTAAAGCGTATCTTTCAATCGCTGTCATCTGCGCTGACAAAGTTTCGTAAGGCATCCGCTAGGTTCGATAGCGAAGGTTTGTGGACGTACATCATGTGCCCAGCTTCGTAGTAGTGCATTTCGATATTTTTACGCAGTTCAACGGGCAGCCCCAGATGATTGAAGGTATATTCGGTGGCGAAATAAGGCGTTGCCAGGTCATAGTAGCCGTTGGCAACCATAACACGCAGCGCGGAGTTGGTTGTCATAGCCTTGCGCAGGTTTTCTCCAACATTGACAAATTCGTTTTCCTGTTTATCGTACTTCCAGGCCGGAAAGACCCTGGAACTAAGCACTTCGTAAGGCAAGTCGTTGTGATAGTCCAGGTCACGGCGCACATAATCGTTGAAAGTGACCGCATAGGCTCCGGCAATGGCAGTGTAACTGGGGTCGTGCTCATGGTTTTCGCCGGCCGAGTCACGATCATAACCCTTGTAGCGGCTATCCAGGCGACCAATGGTACGTCCTTCTGCTCTCAGGAGTTCTTTGACAAATCGGTGGATGTTGATGCGCAGATCGGTGTGCTCAATGTAGGCGGGTGTCAAACCGGTGTAGCGCGACAGACTATGCCTGAGCATGCGGCGTTTTTCTGCGGGCAGGTTATCCCCCTCCATCAAGGCGGGCAGGTACGTTTCCAGGACGAAATTTTCTACTTCTTCCAACACGTCCAGCAAAGGTTTGTTTTGCAAGTCGGCGGGCAAACGTTGGTGGTACCAGGCCGTTGCAGTGTAGGAAGGTAAGAAGAGCAGGTAGGGCAGGTCGTTGCCCGGCGTGAAACGGGCGGTGATGAAATTCAGGATGCTGGAGACCAGCATCACACCGTTCAGGTACATGCCATAGCGTTCTTGCAGGTGGTCGGCCAAACCGGCAGCACGCGTGGTGCCATAACTTTCGCCAATCAAATATTTGGCCGAAGCCCAGCGATTATAACGGGTACAATACAAATGGATAAACGCTCCTACCGATTCGATGTCCTTGCTGAAAGAATGATAATCATGGATGTCTTCTCCCGGCAACATGCGGCTGAAGCCGGTGCCCACCGGATCGATAAAGACCAAGTCGCTATGGGTCAACAACGTGGCTTCGTTATCCGTCAGTTTGTAAGGCGGTGGCAGGGGAAAGCCATCGTCATCGAGCAAAACACGTTTTGGACCCAGCACTCCTATGTGCAGCCAAACCGAAGAAGAGCCGGGGCCGCCGTTGAAGCAGAAGGTGAGCGGCCGTTTTTCGGGATTTTTCTCATCCTCCAAGCCATAAGCGGTGAAGAATACTCTAGCGCGCGGCTTTTCGCCTTCACTTTTGCCTTCTTTTTCGATCTCTTCCTTTAGCACCAAGGTGCCGCAGGTCACGGTATAGTGTAAAGGCGTGGTGCCGATGGTGATGGTGTGCCGCGTGGTGACAGTTTGATCTTCGAATTTGGATTCTTGGGGTGTTTTTTCTTCTGTTGCTGGTGCGTTACTCATGGTTAACCCTTTCCTCGTCGAAATATGCCCAAAATCAGGCCTGGCTCTTGAAGACGATTCCGCCAATCAAGCCACCTAAAAAGCCGATCAAGGCTGCAATGACACCGCCGATACACATCCCTGCCAGGGCACTGACAATCGAAAAACTCAACATTTCTGGTGACAAGGCAAGGGGAGGCATATTTCCTGACGGCATGAGTTGCTGCATGGTCCGTTGCATCATCGGGGCGGTAACCAAGGAAAGCAATGTACCGATAATGGCACTGACTAGCCCAATGCTGGCACCTACGGCTGTCCCGCCGAGCATAGCTTGTTCGGTGGTCAATTCGTCCTGGCGGTGGTGCAGATAAGAGTAAAGAAAACCGCTGCCGGCGTAAGCCAACCCACTCACCAACAGCCCGCCGCAGGCAAATAAAAAGCTGCCTCCCATTACTTGGGATATCGCATCCGGCGGAATGTCTTGTGGATTGGCAAGCACGCTGCCTATGCTGTTGCGGAGGAAACCCACGCTCAGGAAAGCGTCGATTACCTTCCATACAAGCAGTATCAACGAACCAAGTGCTGTACTCATGATGTAGGGACGTATCTTCATATCTTTTTCTCCTTACCGGTGTTTTTTATCGAATGCTGGCGTTTTCTTATTGAACCACAAATTTAGGGATGGTTCATTTCCCACCGGAAATAGATTGACACTTTTGTGCCGGTGTGAAAACCCCCTCCCCCAAATTGGGGGAGGGGAGAACTGCATCTTTCCCTGAGGGAAGGGGGAATCAAGGGGGGATGGGCGGAGCACATCCATTGATTGTAAGTGTTTACAGATTTCTGAACCATGCCCAAATTGACATGGTTTTTCGGTGAATCTATGTCTGTGGATTAATATCGGCTATCCGCCGTTTCGTCAGGCTCCAATTGAGATGATACGAGCGAACTATGCAAAGTAAACAAACTGATCTCCGGAGGACAATTCCAGCGCAGAGCCAGAGTAGACGTGCCTACCCCACGAGTAGTGTACTGATACATGCTATTCACGCGATACAATCCGCGGTAGTACTTCCTTCCGTGAAGTGGTAAAACAAATGGCTTCAAGCCAGGGATTACGAGTTGCCCGCCGTGACTGTGCCCCGAAAGGCACAGGTCGAAACGGTGTGTTTCCGCGGCAACATCCGCGAAATCAGGGACGTGTACCAGGAGTATCGCCGCGCCGTCGGGTGGTAGGTTTTCAAGGATAACGTCAAGACGGTCGCGTTGGTTGTAAACGTCATCCACCCCGGCGATGTGCAGGTGTGCTGCACCGCGTTGCAGGGTGTGTACTTGATTGCCGATTTCCAAAATGTTGGCAATTCCCAAAATCGCGCGCACTTTTCTCTCATCTGCCCAATGGTCATGGTTTCCCAAAACGGCCAGCACGCCATCTTTGGCGCGTAAGCCCCGCAGAATGTTGCCCATCTTGGTAATCGTCTCTTCATCCGGCACGGCGGTGACAAAATCACCGGTAATGACAATCAAACCGGGATGCTGCGCGTTGACCAGTTCGACAACCTGCGCCAACCGCGTTAAACCCAACCAGGTGTCAATGTGAATATCGCTGATGTGCACCAGACGATACCCATCGAAGGGCGCCTCCAAACGGGGCAACGTTAATCGGGTATGGGTAACATCGAAAACGGCAGGGTCGGGGGTTCCACGGGTGATGACCTTCTCATCCAGCCAGTGGAATACCTGACGGGAGATGTTCGCCAGCATGTGTGAGATGAGATTGTTTTGGTAGTCAAGAAATTTTTCTCGTACAGACATGTTTTGCTTTCCCAAGGGGGTGCTGTATCAATGGTCGCCGGAAAGACAGCCCTATTTTATCGTATTTTTGTATCATCTCAACAACCTGGGGTCTCGTGCAGCAATTCCAAATCTGGAGCAAGAAAAGCCAGAAAACAAAGGCCACAGATTTAC
>DYKW01000136.1 GCA_020722405.1 Anaerolinea thermophila | reverse complement strand
CGAAGCCGAACTGCGCCGCAAACTGGCGGGGCTGCTATTGGGGGAAGAATTGGCACGTAAAGTGTGCGGAGACCTGCCCCATGCAAAATGAACCTATCGAAGTCTCGCTTAAAGTGACGGGCGTTTTCGAAAAACTCGGCGTCCCGTATCTCATCGGTGGCTCGCTTGCCAGCACACTCCACGGCATGGTGCGCAGCACGCAGGATGCGGACATCGTCGCCGAAATGCGGCTCGAACATCTCCAGCCTTTTGTATCGTCCTTGCAGGATGAGTTCTACGTGGACGACGAGATGATCGCCGAAGCCATCCAGCGCTATTCCAGTTTCAACATCATCCACCGCGAAACTTTTTTCAAAGTGGATGTCTTCATCCCGCGCCCGCGTCCCTTTCTGCAATCCCAACTTGCCCGCGCCCAAAAGCAGACATTCTCCTTCGAGACCGAAGTCAGCGCAAAGTTTGCCAGCCCCGAAGACACCATTCTTTCCAAACTGGAATGGTATCGCATGAGCGGCGAAGTCTCCGAGCGGCAGTGGCGCGACATCCTTGGGGTACTGAAAGTCCGCGCTGGCGAACTCGAACTGGACTACCTGCAGAAGTGGGCGGGCGAACTCCGAGTGAGCGACCTGCTGGAACGCGCCTTGAAGGAAGCGGAGTAATCGTTGGATACCAGAAAGAGAAGGCGTTGAATCGGAGGTTTTATGGAGCGTAATTCCCCCTACGAGCCCCCACCCAGCCTCCCCCAAATCCAAAGGATTTGGGGGAGGCCAGGAGGGGGTCACGCCGTACCCCCCCTGCCGGCTACCAAAAAGCCCGCCGACTGCAAAAAGAACTCACACCCACAGAGCGGATATTATGGGCGGTCTTGCGCGGCGACGGGTTGGGCGTCAGCTTCCGCCGTCAGCACGCCATCGGACCCTACATCGTTGATTTTTGCTGCATCAAGAAAAAACCGGTTCATTGGGAATTGGCGCGGCGAGCCGCCAGATGTAGGGCGGAATGAATTCCGCCCTACGGCGTGCTGTCAGATATGGGGACGCATCGCGGAACATCCCAAAGAGCCAAAAAACTTGTCATCGAACTGGACGGCAGCCAACATCTGGAACAAGTAGAATACGACAACCAACGTACCGCATTTCTCGAAGCACGAGGCTACCGCGTCCTGCGGTTTTGGAATAACGAAGTACAAAAAGACCTGGACGGCGTGATACGCCGCATCCAACTTGCGTTGGAAGAGGCATAAAACTTCATGCCCACACAATTGCTCTCCGCACGTCTTGACGTTACGGGGATAGCCAAGAGATAATGCGATTTACAGAGTGAAGAACACCGGAAATTTTGATGGAGAGGCGTAGGGTTTTCTTGCTATAATCAAACAGGAGTAAGAAACACCATGACACAGGCAAAGATCAACCCGGCTATCCTGCGATGGGCGCGGGACCGCCTGCAACTGACCGAAGAAGCAGTAGCCAGAAAAATCGGGCTGAAAGAGAAGCCAGAGCGCGTGCAGGCGTGGGAACAAGGGGAGTCTTTTCCCACCTTTCGACAAGCGCAGGAATTGGCGCGCGTCCTGCACATTCCCTTCGGGTATCTTTTTCTCTCCCGGCCGCCTCTTACCACCCTGCCGATTGCGGATTTTCGCACCCTCCCAGAAACCCAGAGAGGGAACTTTAGCCCTGAATTGGAGGATGTACTCAACGACGCGCTGCGCAAGCGCGATTGGCTGCGCGAACGGCGAATAGAGACAGGACAGGAGCCCCTTGCCTTTATAGGGCGTTTTTCCGTTGATACGCCTGCTCGAACAATCAGCGAGGATATTCGCAGCGTTCTTGGTTTGCCCACCCCCACCGCCAAGGACGCCAAAACCTGGGAGGAACACCTGCGGCTTCTCGTCCGGCACGCAGAACAGGTGGGAATCATTGTTTTGCAAAGCGGTTACGTTGGCAGCAACACCCATCGCACGTTGTCTGTGAAAGAGTTTCGCGGCTTTGCGCTGAGCGACCCCTATGCCCCACTCATCTTCTTGAACGCCAAAGATGCTGTCAATGGGCGTATTTTTACGCTTGCCCACGAATTGGGACATCTCTGGACAGGCACAAGCGGCATTTCCAACCCAGAGGCGGCGTTGCCGGAAAAAGAACAAAACACCGTTGAACGATTATGTAATCAGGTTGCCGCCGAACTGCTGGTTCCGGCAAATCTTCTGGCAGAGCATTGGCAAAATCGCCCAATGACGGAAGAGACAATTCAGGAACTGGCTAAGGAATTTCGAGTAAGCGTGCTGGCCGTTTTGATACGCAGTTATGAAACAGGAGTACTGCCAGCGCAGGATTTTCATTCCGCCTATGCGGAGGCATTGCGAAATATTCAAGACATTGCAACGGATGAATCGCAGGCCTCGGGTGGCGGCGATTTCTATCGCACGTTTCGGACCCGTAACGGGCGCTTGTTGCTGGGTGAAATTGCCCAGGCGGTGCGGGAAGGAACTGTTCTATACAAAGAGGCCGCCGAACTGTTGAGCGTCAAACCCAGCACATTAGAAAACGTCTTGAACGAGTTTTAGGGGGAAGGATGCAATACTGCCTGGACACCAACGTATACGTCGAAGCCCATCGCCGCTATTATGCGTTCGATATTGCGCCCGGCTTTTGGGATGGGTTGGAACGCCTGGTGAAAGCGCAGATGATTTGCAGTCCCCTCATGGTGTACGAGGAAATCATCGATTCAGGCGACGAACTTGCGCAATGGGCAAAGGCAAACAAAGACAATCTTTTCCTGCCTCCCGATGACCCAACGCAGGATGCCTTTCGGGACATTGCAGACCTGGTCGAGCGCCTGTACGAGCCGCAGCATGTTCAGAAGTTTCTATCGGACGCGGACCCGTGGGTGATTGCTCACGCTAAGGCTCATGGGTTGTCGGTTGTCACCATGGAATCTCGAAGAGATGAAAATCAATCCAAGACGGGACGGGTGAGCGGGAAAATTAAAATCCCCAACGTTTGTGAGCGCGTCGGCGTGGTACCTAAGGATACGTTCGCCCTGTTGCGAGAACAGAAGGTCATCTTACGGTGATGGGTCAGCGCTGCCCAATCGTAATAAAAGGGCCTCTTGCGAGACCCTCTTACGCTCACCCCTGCGGGCGATCCACCTCCGCCAGACGGATTGAAGTCATTATAACCTGACGATAGAAATTTTCAAGATGGATTTCAGCCCATCACACAACCCAAGAAAAACGCCTGGGATATAGGATGGCGCAGACCGTAGTCCCGCAATCACACGGCATGAAGCCGAATTTTGTCCACAGGCAACAGTATTATAACCCAACGTTAGGAATTTTCGAGATGGACGACATGCAATTCAAGGTCAGCGAGGAAGATAAGGCATTGAACAGGAAGTTTTATGCCCCCCCACGGTCCCCCCAAATCCTTTGGATTTGGGGGGATGCCGAAGGCAGGGGGGTATGATGCCTCCGCGCCGTACCCCCCCTGCCGGCTACCAAAAAGCCCGCCGACTGCAAAAAGAACTCACACCCACAGAGCGGATATTATGGGCGGTCTTGCGCGGCGACGGGTTGGGCGTCAGCTTCCGCCGTCAGCACGCCATCGGACCCTACATCGTTGATTTTTGCTGCATCAAGAAAAAACCGGTTCATTGGGAATTGGCGCGGCGAGCCGCCAGATGTAGGGCGGAATGAATTCCGCCCTACGGCGTGCTGTCAGATATGGGGACGCATCGCGGAACATCCCAAAGAGCCAAAAAACTTGTCATCGAACTGGACGGCAGCCAACATCTGGAACAAGTAGAATACGACAACCAACGTACCGCATTTCTCGAAGCACGAGGCTACCGCGTCCTGCGGTTTTGGAATAACGAAGTACAAAAAGACCTGGACGGCGTGATACGCCGCATCCAACTTGCGTTGGAAGACGGATAAAACTTTATGCCTGAACAATTTCTCTACGAACAACTCGATACGCTTTCTCAGTGGGGAAGTATCAAAAAAGAAATCCCCGATAGCATCGCGCGAAACCTCAACCCGCGCTACGAACTGCGCCCCTATCAGGTGGACGCCTTCGCGCGCTTCATCCACTGCTACCACAACGAGTTCCCCGGCAAAACCCATCCCCTGCACCTGCTCTTCAACATGGCGACGGGCAGCGGCAAGACGCTCATCATGGCCGGGCTGATTCTCTACCTCTACGAACAGGGCTATCGCAACTTCCTGTTCTTCGTCAATTCCACCAACATCATCGAAAAGACCAAAGACAACTTTCTCAACCCCGCCAGCATCAAATACCTGTTTAATACCGACATTCACATCGGGAGTCGCCGCGTGCGCGTCACGCCCGTCGAGAACTTCGAAGCGGTCAATCCCGATGACATCAACATCTGCTTCACCACGATTCAAAAACTGCACTCCGACCTGACC
>DYKW01000135.1 GCA_020722405.1 Anaerolinea thermophila | reverse complement strand
GCGAGTGCGCTTTCAGAGCCGAGCGTTCGTAGAACGCTCCGTCTTCACTACGTCAGAGACGTGTGTCACACTTGCACCTGCGCTGCAAGTGCAGGTGTAAGACCCTTGCTCATCCAGTACCCTGGCCTTCACTTCGACAAGCTCAGTGCAAGCCTGTATACCCGCCCCACTGCCTGCCCTGCGAAGTCCCGATGCACTTTCGGGGAGCCTGCCGAAGGGTCAGCATATCTCTGGCATTACCCAGAGCCTTCGCTTCTTGGGGCATCCCTTCACTGCGTTCAGGGCAAGCTCTACTCCGCTACGGCATACGGCCTGGCCGCCTTCTTTTTGCAAAGAGCCATAGCGGGTTTCCCCGTTCCGGGTGTCCCTTGTTTTGTGACTTTAGCACTTACAGGGACACTCAGTTGTCAAGGCCTGCACTGAGTTTATCGAAGTGTTCAATGACCTTGCCGCTCATCCTTCGTGCCTTGCGGTACAATTTCGAGCGAACGGGTCGCACACACCGCGTGCAGCCGACAAGTGGGATTCTGCGCGATTTTCAGGCATTTTCCCCGCTTCGAGTTTTTCCTGCTCCCGCCCCTCCCCTATCCCTCCCCCACGCTTGGATAATCCAATATGCCTATTTGACATACTTGCGGGGAACTTATCGGCTGTATTTGGCGTTATGATGACGTTGTGCCCATCACACTTCATTTGTTTTAGCAGGAGGTGCTTTATGTTTTTCCGACATTTGATGTTCGTTGTGGTCGCGTTGGCTGTGTTTGTGAGCGGTTGCACCATAGGCCGTGCTCCTCAAACACCCCAACCCACGGCTGTCTCACCGGAACAAATCGAAACCCAGGTCGCGCAACAAGTGGCCGAGCAACTTACCCAGGCGGCGCTCAGCCAACCCAGCCCCACGCCCTTGCCGCCGACGGATACCCCGCTCCCGACGGATACACCTTTGCCCACGGATACGCCTTTGCCAACAGTAGATGCGGGTAACCAACAACCCTCTCCTAGTCCGACACCTGTGCCGCCTTTGCCTACCAATACGCAGGCATTCCCTACCGCTACCCTGAAGCCTTTGCCAACCGCAACGCCGGTGCCGTTGGCCTGTAAAGTGGTTTCTCAGAATCCGGCCAATGGCAAAACTTTCAAGCCGAGCAAGGATTTCGATGTTACCTGGACGGTGCAAAACGTTGGCTCGGCTTCCTGGGACCCCGATGAGGCCGATTACCGTTACGCCAGCGGGGACAAGTTCTACAAACACGAGGTGTATGACCTTCCTCAACGTGTCCGCCCCGGCGAAAAAGTAGACCTGGTTGTGGATATGACAACCCCCGATAAAGAAGGCACCTACAAAACCACCTGGGAGTTGGTCCAGGGAGATGTGATTTGTACGTTTTCGGTAGAAATCAAAGTTCAGAAGTAGCGTAAGCGACTACCTGGCTTTGAAGATTCGTCCACAGATTTCGCAAATGACGCAGATTTTCAAATCACTTTCTGACGAGAACCCATGCAAATCTGCGGTCGAATAAAAAAACGCCAGCGTCCGGTAACCGTCAAAAATTAAATGCGCGATGGGCAGTGTGCTGTAGGGAGGGGTTTTTCGCCCCTCCCTATAGCGTTTTTAAGGCGCGGCCAATTCGTTGGCAGTTTCGTCCAGCAATTGCAGGGTATCGGGGACGCGCTCGATTTCGAAATAAGAGCGGAAGATTTGTTCTCCGGCGTCTTCCAGCATCCACTGCACCAGGTTCCAGGAAGGTGCGGCCGGTTCCGGGCGGGCATAAGATAGCGTCTCCACCACCGATTGCCAGACCGGGTGTTGCGCGCGGTAATCGGCCAGTAAATCCAATGCGCTGCGGCGCACCGGCAGCAGGTTGGTTTGCCGGACGAGTTGCGCCTGCACGTCTGCCGAAAGCATCCAGCGCACGTACAGCCACGCACTGGCCTGTTGCGCCTTCTCGCCACCGGCCAGCAGGGCGAACGAAGGCCCAAAGGTCGGCAAGGCCGGGGACGCCTCGGGCGCTAAAAAAGGCAGCGCGCCCCAGCGGTCGTTATTCCCCTGCGTCTGGAAAGCCTGCTCCACAAAAGGCACCTCGTCCAACGTCAGGGTGGCAAACAGGGTTTGTCTTCCGCTCAGGTATTCGTCTGGGTAGTTTTCGTTGCCCACCCAGGCACAATTCTGGTCGTAGAGCGCCTTGAGAAAGGTGAAGGCGGCCTCGCTTTCGGGACTATCGAAGCGGTAGGTCTCGCCCTGCAGCGGGGCAGCGCCAAACGCGTACAGCCAGCCCAATATCACCGGCGGGCGCGTATCCACCAACCAGCCGCCCAGGGCGTCGTTGTTCACATCGTCATCTTGCCGCAAGGCCGTGTTGGCGGCGCAGGCTTGCTTTTGAAAATCGGCCACCGTTTGAGGGATTGCCGCCTGCCCCAGTTCCGCCGCCCAGGTATGATTGCGCACCAGAAAGGCCGCCGAACGCAGAAAAGGCAGCATCAACTGCTGTGCCCCGCGTTGCCCCTCGTCCCAGAAACGCGGCCAAAAATCGGATTGCGCCTTGGCGGATAGCCCGTATTGCGCATCGTCCAGCCAGGGCTGCCAATTGCTGAACGCGTCGGGCTGCTCCCACAGGGGCGTCAGCGCGGGATAGGTGAGCAACAGCGTGCCCGGCGGCGCCTCGGGCAGCGAGGCTATCAGGGCTTCTTCATCGGGGAAAGCGCGCAAGTTGACCTTCAGCCCCCAAGAATTTTCGCGGTTGAATTGCGCCGTTGGCCCGCGCAGCCAGGCAGGGGGGAGGATGTGCCAGACCTGGATTTCCAGACCTTTCAGGGACGACGCGGGGACCTGTGGGGTGGCCGTGGCCGTTGGGGTTGGCGCGGCATCCCTGGGGGGGGAGGGGACTGGCGCGACCTCTGTGGGGGTGCGCGTGACCCCGGGGGTGGGCAACCCCTCAGAAGGGCGTTTGTCCCCGTTGCCGCCGCAGGCGGCCATCAGGAATATCAGGGACAATCCCCAGAACGTCAATATCCTCCGGTGGAGTGTGTTTTGCGGTAAGATTGAAATTATCATGTTTCCCCATTATACCGTTTGGAGGTTGTCTCGATGAATTTGATTTCTGAGCGTTTGCCGATCTTGCAGGCGCACCACATTGCCGGTTTGCCACAGGGGGCGGCGTATTTGTATCCGAATTATGCCGGAAACAGCATTTTGAACGTACCCGATACGGTTTGCCGCTTGCTGGGGGTGCCGGAAATCGCCGGCCGCCCGTTGGATGGTGTGCTTTTCCGGCCGTTGGGCGAGGGGGTGAAGCGCGTGGTCACGATTTTGGTGGATGCCCTGGCATTGCACCGCTTGCAGCGTTGGATGAGTGACGGTACCGCACCGGTGTGGCAGGAGGTGATGCAGGCCGGTGTGCTGGCGCCGCTGACTTCGATTACCCCCAGCACGACCTGCGCAGCGTTGACTTCCCTGTGGACGGGGCGCAGCCCCACCGAGCATGGCATTGTGGGCTACGAGTTGTGGCTCAAGGAGTATGGCGTGGTAGCAAATATGATTTTGCACAGCCCAATTCAGTTTCGCAATGCCACCGGCTCGCTGGAAAGCGCCGGTTTCGATCCCAAGACGTATTTGCCTTTCCCGACCTTGGGCACGCATCTCAAGGCGCACGGCGTGCAGGTACACGCCTTTCAGCACTATTCGCTGAATGGCTCTGGGTTATCACAGATGTTTTTGAAGGATGTGAAGATGCACTCGTGGGGTTCGCCGGCCGAGTTATGGGTGAATGTGCGTCAGACGCTGGAATCGGTCTCGCCGGAGCAGCGCATGTACTTGTGGGTTTACTGGAGCGGGGTAGATTCGCTTTCGCACCACTACGGTCCGGAGGATGAACGCGCGTCCGGGGATTTTGCGGTTTTCAGTGCGGCTTTTGCGCGGCATTTTTGGCACACCCTGAGCACCGCGGCTCGCAAGGATACCGCTATCCTGCTGTTGGCAGACCACGGACAGATTGATACTCCGCCTGCAGCACACTATCAACTGCGCAATCACCCCGATTTGGACAATTTGCTGCACATCAACCCCACCGGCGAACATCGCTTGTTCTTCCTGTACCCGCGCGCCGGTCAGCGCCAGGCGGTAGCGTCGTATTTGACGCGTGCCTGGGGGGATGAGTTCCGGGTCTTCGATTCGTTGCAGGTCTTGGAGAGCGGGCTGTACGGGCCAGGGAAGCCGCACCCGGCATTACGCGACCGCCTGGGCGATTTGACGGTCCTGCCCGATGAGCGGGCGTATCTGTGGTGGCCGTACAAGGACGATCCGCTACGCGGCCGGCACGGCGGTTTGAACCCTCAAGAGATGTTGGTGCCGTTTTTGGCGGCGCGTCTGGGGTAGGAGGGCACGCTTCTGTTATGCCGAAATCCCCCGCGGTGCAGGCAAAAGTCGCTATGAAAAATAATTTTCACCACCAGACATGAAAATCTATTTTCAGATCAGATTTC
>DYKW01000002.1 GCA_020722405.1 Anaerolinea thermophila | reverse complement strand
GATGACCTACTCCTCCAGCGGCAGGCCGATTTCGATTTGTCCGTCGGCTTCCCGTACCGGATAGGCGGGGATGTCCTCTACGGCCGGCAGGCAAAGCACTTTACCGGTGCGCACATCGAAACGCGCCCCATGACGGGAACATACCAGTTCGTAACCATCCAAATCGCCATCATCGAGGGGGTTGCCATCATGGGAACATTCATCTGCTACCGCGAAGGGAAGCCCGGCAATGCGCACCAGAAGGATAAGCAGACCATCTACTTCGATAACCAGGCGGCCGCCATCTGGCAATTCATCGGATTCGGCTACAGCAATGAATTCATAGTTTTGGGAATCAACGGTGGTCATTAGGCCTCCAGGGAAACATCATCAGCACTGCTCAGGCCATAAACACCGCCTTTGAGCACTTTGAGCGAGAGTAAAGCGCACTTCAGGCGCACCGGGCCAAGTTCGATGCCCAACAGGTCGAGCACATCATCTTTGGTCAGGCCACGGATTTCGTCTAAAGACTTGCCGATAATCGACTCTACCAGTAAATCGGCAGAGGCCTGCGAGATAGAGCAACCCTGACCGCTAAATGCGGCCTCGGTTACGATATCATTATCATCCACGCGCAGGTCAATCCGAATATGGTCACCGCAGACAGGGTTTTCGTCTTCGAAAGAAATGTCATGTGGGTCAAGTTCGCCACGGTAGAGGGGATTTTTGTAACGCTCGATAATGAGTTCACGATAGAGATCGTCCATAAGGGTTTACCCAAAAATTTCCTTCACCTTGTAGAGGCCGGCGATCAGACGGTCAACTTCGTCATGCGTGTTGTACAGGTAAAAACTGGCGCGCGTGGTCGCCAAAATGTTGAATTTGTTGTGCAACGGCATAGCGCAGTGGTGACCAGCACGTACAGCGATACCCTCCGCATCCAATACTTGAGCAATATCGTGCGGGTGTATGCCCTGGAAAGCAAAAGAGGCCACGCCACCCTTGTGTTGTGCCTGTGGGCCAAAAACTCGAAGGCCAGGCACTTCGGCCAGGCGCTCCAGGGCGTAAGCGATGAGTTGCTGTTCGTGCTGCTCAATAGCCGTCATGCCAATGGATTGCAAATAATCAACGGCAGCGCCAAAACCAATGGCCTCCGCAATGGCTGGCGTACCGGCTTCGAATTTATGCGGCACATCGTTCACGCGGAAGGAGCGCAGTTCGACCTTTTTTATCATGTCCCCGCCCCCCAGGAAGGGCGGCATGGCTTCCAGGAGCGCCATCTTGCCATACAGAGCACCAACGCCGGTTGGGCCGCACATCTTGTGGGCAGAAAAGGCCAAGAAATCGACATCCAATGTCTGCACGTTCACCGGCAAATGGGGAACGGACTGTGCACCATCCAACAAGGTGACTGCACCTATGGCGTGAGCGGCCGCGATAATTTTGGCAGCCGGGTTGATAGTTCCCAGTACATTGGACATGTGCGTAAAGGCGACCAATTTGGGGCGCAACTCATCAATCAACCGGAAAGCGGCTTTCAAATCGAGCAATCCATCTTCGGTAACGGGGATAAACTCCAAGCGCAAATTCTTTTCTGCGGCCAGAATTTGCCAAGGAACCAGGTTGGAGTGGTGCTCCATCTCAGTGAGCAGAATGACATCCCCAGCCTGTAGGTTACGCCGTCCCCAGGTGTGCGCAACCAAGTTGATGGATTCGGTCGTATTGCGGGTGTAAACCACCTCGTTGGCATCCGTAGCGCCAATGAAGCGCGCGATTTTGGCACGCGCTTCTTCATACGCAGCCGTGGCTTCTTCGGCCAGGACGTGAATCCCGCGATGGATGTTGGCATTGGTGCGGCGATAAAATTCATCCATGGCATCGATCACTTGCTGCGGCTTTTGTGCCGTAGCCGTAGAATCGAGATACACAAGTAGCACGCCAGGATGGGCTTCGCGCTGCAAAATAGGGAAATCGGCACGTATCCGCGCCACATCAAAAAGTTGTATGCTCATGGGATGTCCGTTAGATATGAACGCTTTTTACGACGGACATCGCCGGTATACGCACGTAAGTTATCGGAATCTTTGGGACACCATAAGACTCGATCAGGAACCATCCAGCCATTGGTCAGGTAAACGTTCTGTTGGAATTGGACAGCAACCATCTTAGAATCTACCTGTGCCACAATACCTGGAATCCAACCATGAACGCGGTTGCCCTCAGCATCGTCATGATCACATTTGACTTCTACCTTATCTCCAACCTGATAGTTGTATTCATCTTGTGGTGGGCTGGTGAAATATAATCCTGCCAAGATTACCTCCTAAATACCGGGGAAACCATTTCCCAGAAATATTCGTGCCGGTTTGATGAAAGAACCATCCCGTTTATTTTACCGCGAAACAGCCGGCGATGGTTCTCCCGGCTGTTTTTTTAGCAGTCTGATTTGTGATAGGTTTAGATCATTTTATCTTGGATGACTTGTTCAAAGCGAGCACGCACACCTTCGAAGGGAATGCGCTCCATAATGGGAGCGAAAAAGCCTTCTACTATCAAGCGTTCGGCCTCAGAACGAGAAAGGCCTCGGGAACGCAAGTAGAACAATTCGTCGGGGTCTACCTTGCCGGCCGTGGCACCATGGGTACAGCGCACATCATCGGCCAGAATCTCCAGGCCGGGAATGGAATCGGCACGGGCTTGTTCACTCAATAATAAGTTACGATTGGCCTGGTAACCATCGGTTTGTTGTGCACCAGGGGCAACGTAAATCATGCCCTGCCACACCGAACGGCTGCTATCCGTCAATGCTCCTTTGAAGAGCAAGTCACTAGTAGTGTGGGGAGCAAGGTGATTCTGCTGGGTGTCGTAATCCAGGTGTTGGTTGTCATCGGTAAAGGCAAAACCCGACATGCGCCCTTGTGCACCGTCTTCGACCAGGTCGAGATCGGCGAAGGTTTTTGTCAAATGGCTGCCCGGAGCGCCAAAAATCCAATCCAGGTTGCCATTGCGCATAACGCGAGCGCGCTCGTGCGTAAAATGCCAGGTTTTCTTACCCCAGGATTGCAATTCTACGTAGCGCAGGTTAGCATCTGCGCCAACATGCACTTCTACGATGCCGGCATGCATGATTTCGGCTTCTTCGGGAGAAGCCCATTCATGCACATAGGTCAAGGAAGCGCCCTCTTCAAGGTACACCAGGATGTGGGAGAAGAAAGCCAGGTCACGGCCGGCACCCCAAACCACACTGTGCAAGGGGGCCTCGACTTGTACGTTGCGCGGCACATAAATCAAGATGCCTTGTTGTGCCATAGCCGCGGCAAGGGCGGCGAATTTTCCTTCTTCAGGGCGTACGACCTGCCCCAGGATTTTTTGTAGTATCTCCGGGTACAGGCGTTCAGCGGTAGCAATATCGGTGAAGATCACTCCCTGGGCAGCGGTATCCGCCGCGAGGGTGGTCTGTACTCCTGCCGCCGTGAAGACCATCTGTCCACCATGTTCAGCATCCACCAAGGGCTGAAGTAAAACATCGGGTACGGGGGACAAAGCAGCGGCTTCTTCTGCATCGGGTAAACGAAAACGCGCCGGATCAAGACGTCGAATATCGGTGCGCCGCCAGGCTTCCTCGCTAGTGGTAGGTAGCGCTTTGGATATAAAAGCATCCCAAGCATATTGACGGTAAGCCTGCGTAACCGATCGAGCAACCGGCAGCATATCCTGGGTAAAGGAAAATTCGGTGGAAAGCCCACGATGGTGTCCTACCCGGCGAACGACTTTGGTAACTTTGGTATTCATATCGTCTCCTGGTTTATCCGATGGAACCTTCCATTTGTAACTGGATGAGGCGGTTCATTTCGATGGCGTATTCCATCGGCAATTCTTTGACTAATGGCTCGATGAAACCAGAGACGACCATGCTGGTAGCATCTTCTTCGCTCAACCCTCGGCTCATCAAGTAGAAGAGTTGCTCTTCTCCGATTTTGGAAACCGAGGCCTCATGACCCACGGTGACGTCGCTTTCATCAATTTCGATGGTTGGGTAGGTATCGGAACGCGAAGCCGGGTCTAACAACAAGGCATCGCATACGACATTGGATTTGACACCTTTAGCACCTTTATAGACCTTCAGTAAGCCGCGGTAGGAGGCCTGGCCACCGTTCTTGCTGATGGATTTGGAAACGATTTTACTGGTAGTTTGCGGGGCGAAATGTACCATTTTTGCGCCAGCATCCTGGGTTTGTCCGGCCCCGGCAAAGGCCATGGAGAGCATTTCGCCGTGCGCGCCGGGTTCCATCAGGTAGCAGGATGGGTATTTCATGGTAAGTTTAGAGTTGTGGACAATGAACCCTTGTGAGACAAAATTGCCTGTGCCGTCCACCTCTATATCCCACGTCGGGACTTTTTCCTGCGAAGCGGGTGAGACATCCACTTTCACAACCTCCACGTCGTCGCCGAGAACCAATTGGGAACGTCCGGCTTGCTGCCGCATTTGGAATTTGGGGGCATCATTTGCAAGCGCCCTTTCTCGAAGTTGTTCGCTGACATAAGGGAACAAACGCGGGTCGGGCAGGAAAGCCAAACGATACGATCCATGAGCAGTACATTCAACGCCCATGATCGTCACCTTGCGCGGTTCGCTAAATTCCGTATGGAGGTGCGCTGTAATGCCGAGGGTGACGAGCAAGGACGCAATATCTTCCAGTAAAGAACGATTGGTGGACTTGATATGGAAACCATGCGAGTTGACATGACCATCCGCGTCAATGTAGCCGGCGACGAATGCCAGCCGCTGCGATTCGGGGAGAGACCACACCCATTGCGGGACGCGCTTGGTGGAGGCTTTTCCGTAAAAGCCATTGACTTTGAAGAACTCAACCAATTCCTTGCTATTCCAGGCAAGATGATGGCCATCAACGCGCTCGGTGGGTTCAACGTCAGTGACTGCTGCCATGACGTCCATCAATTTTTCGCGGGCGCGGTCCTCGCGCGGCGTGGAAAAACCCACCCGCGCAAAGCGTATCATGTCTGGGGTTTTCCCTGGCCTGGCATCAATATTTCCGTCGCCGATCCAGTAGCCAAACATCCACATCAAATCATCGGTGGTGTATTCGCCAAGAGCCAGATGGGAAGGCCGTTGACGGGTCATGGTCAGGTTGGCCGCGTATTGATTCATGGAATCGAATCTCGTCTCCAGCGTCGGCATTTCCAGGAAGTGAGGCTGTCCGTAGTCAATGGAGGTGCGCGGCAGGATGGCTTCCTGCAACTCGTCCGCGCGGACGTAGCCGAGGCGGCAGCGTCCGCTTTTCTTCGCGTTGTCCGGATTGTACTGATAGGAATAGAAAGGATGATTGGCAGTCACTTGCAGTTTCCGTTCGCCAATCGAAACCGTGTGAACGGGCTGGTATCCTGAGAAGCGTTTGGCCGTCACAGTGCGGAAACAGAGTTTTCCCTGGGTCTCATCATAGGAAAGAACCTGGTCGCCAACTTCCAAAGCCTCGATCGTCTTGACGCCATCAGGCGTTGTCACTGTAGAGCCTTCCGCCAGGCAGCCAAGGTTGGCATCTACCCATTCATGGGTGGCATCGGCAAAAACTTTAGCGCGCTGCGTGACCAGGTTGTACACATTGTGACTCCAGTTTTGGATGGTGGTGTAGCGGGAGCGCGCGCCGCGTTTGACGATGATCTCGATCACGCCGGAGTGGAAGGAGTTGGTGGTGTATTGTGGGGCGGTGCAGCCCTCAGTGTAATGCACTTGCGCGCCCTCGTCCACGATAATGAGCGAACGCTCGAACTGGCCAACGTTGGCAGTGTTCAAGCGGAAGTAGGCTTGCAAGGGCAGGTCCACCTTGACGCCTTTGGGGACGTAGACAAACGATCCGCCCGACCAGACGGCGCTGTTGAGCGCGGCCAGGGTGTTGTCTTCGATAGGAATGACCGTGCCGAAGTATTCGCGGAACAAGTCGGGGTGCTGGCGCAAGCCATCTTCGATGGAGAGGAAGATGACACCCTGCTTTTCGAGATGCTCCTGGATGGAGTGGTACACCATCTCGGAGTTGTGAACGATCAAGCCTTCAGCAACGAAATTGTGCGGCCCGTCCACTTCGATATCGTAGACCATTTCCATGCCCGCAGGCGTGATAGATTCGACCCGGGCATAACCAAAATACTCATTGTTTTTGGCGTGGTCGCGAACATAACCGTCCGCATCCACGTATCCGCCAATGAAGGAAAGGATCTGTTCCTGCGGCAGGGAAGCCACCCAGGCGGGCACGCGTTTTTCAAGAGCGCCGCCTGAGAATCCGTTTACTTCCAAGTAGCGCGCCACAAGCGTTGAACCAACCGTCATGCGGTATGGATCGCCGTTTTGGGCAGCGATGCCAAATAAATGGGAAGTTACTTGCTTGAATTCATCTCGCAAGGACTGGTCGGCAACAGGGATGGCAAATTCGACACGCGCTTTATGACCGCCGGAATGAATGAAGCCGTCGCCCATGTACAGGCCAAGCCACCACATCAAATCTTTTGAGGTATGCGCCGGCAAATGAACAGGGTTATGCCGCCAGTTCGTTTCGATGTTTGGCTGCTCTAGTTGGTAATCCTGACCAATGTCCGGCAGGGATTTTGCTACTGCGACCAGATCGCCCTCTTTCAGGTCGCGCAAATACTTCCACGCGCGCTTGTACCGTCCACGCCGATTGCTTTCTTTGCGGTGGTATTCCAGTACCAGGAAAGGATGGTTTTCGGTGGCGCGAATCGTGCGCGTTCCAACCTTGACCGCATAAACTGGCCGTTCGCCCTTGGACATAAAATTCTTGACTGACGCAGGGATGATCTGATTGGTCTCTTCATCCAATGAAAAGACAACATCGCCGGGAACGACCTCGCGGATCGGCAGCACGCCACGCGCCGTGTAGACTCGCGCATCGCCGCTCAAACACTCATACTGCGCCCCCACCCCCGCCAGGAACTTCTGCTCGGCTTCCGGGATGCCCAGTTTGTCGAACGTATTCTTGATATCGGCCGGCACATCATCCCAACTCTTGCCCTGACCCTCGGTCGGTTTGACGTAGTAATAGATGTCATCCAGGTCCAGGCCAGACAGGTCAGGCCCCCAAGTGGGCATCGGGCGGCTCTTGAAATGCTCGTAGGCCTTCAAACGAAAATCGAGCATCCACTTCGGTTCGCCTTTCATGCGGGAAATCTGCTCCACAACCTCGCGCGTTAACCCTTTTTGCGCTTTAAAGACATAATTTTCCGGATCGTGAAAGCCGTATTTATACTGCCCAATATCTTCAAAAAGTCTTTCGTCGCTCATGTTCGCTCCATAGAGAGTAGAGAATAATACTGGTAAACGAACTACCTTCTAGTATTACAGCGCAAGGTTGGAGGTATATGCCCGAAAACGTGGCCAGCGGATAAACGGATAAGCGAATAAGTCGCCTTTTATCCGTTTATCCGCTTAAACATCCGCTGACTGTCGCTCACGAAGGAAGGTTGCTCGACTTTGCGCTGTAATACTACTCATCCAACCTCTAAGCAACCGCTTCGTCATATTTCTCACGCACCCAGTCGTAACCCTGTTCTTCCAGGTGCAGGGCCAAGTCGGGACCACCAGACTCGACGATCCTGCCGCCCAGCATGATATGAACAAACTGCGGCTTGATATAGTTCAACAAACGCTGGTAGTGGGTGATGACCAAAACGCCTAAATTAGGACCACTCAACGCGTTAACCCCTTCGGCAACCACGCGTAAGGCATCGATATCTAGACCTGAATCAGTCTCATCTAAAATCGCAATTTCTGGTTCCAAAGTCGCCATCTGTAAAATCTCCGTACGCTTCTTTTCGCCACCCGAAAAACCATCGTTCAAGTAACGACCGGCAAAGTCATGATCCATTTTGAGCAAGTCCATCTTCTCTTTGAGTATCTTGCGAAAGGCCGGGATGGGCATCCCTTTATCATCAGGGTTCTCTGCTCGGCGACGAGCATTGATAGCGGAGCGCAGGAAATTTGCCACGCTTACCCCTGGAATCGCTACCGGATATTGGAATGCCAGAAAAAGCCCCAGGTGGGAACGTTCGTCTGGTTCTAATTCCAGGATGTTTTCACCTTTGAACCATACTTCGCCCTGCGTAACCTCATACGCCGGGTGACCCATCAAGGTATAGGCCAGCGTAGATTTACCGGTGCCGTTCGGCCCCATGATGGCGTGTATTTCGCCCTGTGCAATACTCAGGTCCAATCCTTTGATGATTTCTTTTCCGTCAATGGCAACATGTAAGTTTCGAATTTCGAGTTTAGCCATAAAAAAATGAACTCCTTATGTGAAGAGTTAGTTACTAATGAGTTAGTTTGGTTAGCGGAGCGATTATAGCACGGGAGCAAGGCAGCGTCAATATTTTTTATGATAAAAATATAAGATATTGACAAAAATTGTCCAGCAGGGTATACTGCGAGAAATGCAAACTTTTACCTCTACGCATATGTCAAAATCAACTCGCCAACAAATTCTGGAAGCCTTACAGAAACACGAACATTGCACCATCAACGATCTGGCTGAAATCTCAAAAATTAGCCCGATTTCTGTGCGGCATCATATCGCTCATCTTGAAGCCGATGGTCTGGTGACTTCCGAAGAAGAACGCCACGGGATCGGGCGTCCACGGCACGTGTACCGGCTGACGACAAAAGGGGCAGAGCACTTTCCCAGTCGCTATGTAGAGATGACAATCCGTTTGCTAGAACAGATGAAGCAAAGTTTGCCGGTACAGGTTGTAGAAAACATGTTTTCTCAAATGGCTATGGACTTGTTGGAAGACCAGGCCGTTGATATCGATCTAGACGGCTTGAACATCGAAGAGCGTTTGCAGGTTGTGGAACGTATTTTGAACAGCGAAGGCTTTCAGGTAGCCTGGGAACGTCAGGGCAACACATATCACATCCACGAAACTGGCTGTCCCTACCTGCAAGTCGGGCAAAATCACCCTGAAGTATGCACCATCGACCAAACGTTAATCTCAACCTTGTTGCAGGTGCCGGTTGAGAAAATTCAGTGCCGTTTACATGGTGATAAACGCTGTACTTACATCATTCCTGGAAAAGACATTCCCCCTTTGGAAGGAAATTCTCTATGAGTGACCAAAACACATCCCGAAAAACCATCTGGGAGGCCGAAAACACCCATCCTGAACTGGCTGAAGCCCTCAAACAAGAATTACGCCGTGTAGTGGATCCCGAAATTGGAATGGACATCATCACCCTGGGGTTAGTGCGTGACGTGCGCCTGGAAAAAGACCAGGCCCACCTACGCATGATTCTCACCACGCCTTTTTGCCCCTATGGGCCAGCGATGCTGGAGGCCACACGCCAGACGGCTGAGAACTTTCTCAGCAGACCGACAACCATCGAGATGGGCACAGAGGTGTGGGATTTCTCATACATGGAAGATGGTACTGGTAGGGACTGGGGACTTTGGTAAAGTACACCAAAGCCCTCTAATCACCAGCACAAGGGGCAATCTACATGCCTAGCCTAAACGATGATCTCATTTACCTGAAATTCGCCACAGAAGTCCTGGAAGATTACTTGCTCTCCGGGGATATCTTCTGGCCAATTAGCGGTGGACACACCGGTCATCTGCCCCGCCTTACACTGGGGGGTATTTTGATGGCCGAAGCACGTAGCAAAGCACGCGCAAAAAGCAATCCACAACGAACCCAGCTGCGGCATCTACAAACTGCAATGGAAGCCGCTCGTACGCGCCGGCACGTCGCCTGGGAACGCAAGGCCGGGCAAGAATTTGAGGTACGCTTGCGTCAGTGGGCAGCATTCTTCGACGATTACCGCCAGGATGCTGCCAATCAGGCTGCATATTACGCTTACGAAGTTCGGCTACGCGTTATGCTCGACTTATTGTTGAATCAGGTTGGGCAAAATATTACCCCTACCGCTTTGGAGATGTATCACGGGCTGGACGCCATGTTGCAGGCCGTCTTCGAACCAGGTGATTTTGTTTGGGATGCTGACTTGCAAGATGGTTTTCCCAAAAACAAGTTCTATTATCTGTATGGGCAGTTGAAGAAGAAATAAATCCGCCAAAGCCATTTTTTCAAGGTGGAGCTGTATCATCTTAATAGAGTGGGGCATCTGAGCGTTTTTTACCACCAAGGCACCGAAGACACAAAGCCTTCAAACCTGTTCCTTCGTGCCTTTGGGGTCTTCACGACTTTGCGTTAAAGTTTTTTGGACACCCCAAAAATTTAAGAGAATACGTGGAGATCAAATCCCTTTTCCACCAAGCGGAAAGGGACTTTTTTGAAAGTGGACAATACGCCATGCCTTTAAGAAATCCGTAAGTGGACGGGGGACCAAAAACCCTGGCGGGGACAAACCTGGATTTACAGTTTGCCCCCATGGTCGTTTTTACACAATTTTTAGTTTTTCTATGACCTTGTTTAGTCTTCGTTTGTAAAAATAATTGTATACTACGTTTACGCGAAAGCGGTTTCAAGAAAGCAGTACAACTGAAACCACATTTTACCCTATCTGTTTTTTCCGTAATATGGAGGTAACCATGAAACGCTCTGTCAGCATCCTCGTTGCAGCACTTTTGGCGCTTAGCCTGGTGCTCACAGCCTGCGGTGGACAGCAACCATCTGCTACCCAGGTACCAAGTGGCGGTGAAGAAGCCGGCCAGAAGGTGGAAATGACCATTGGCTTTACTGCTTCTCAAACCGGGAGCTACAACGTGGCTTCCCAACGACAAGTGAACGGCCTAAATTTATGGATGAAGCAAATCAACGATGCTGGCGGCATAAAGCTCAGTGATGGCACCGTTGTCACCTTCAAAGCCGTTTCCTACGACGACGAGAGCAACAAAGACCGCGTGCAAGAACTGTACACCCGCCTGGCCACGCAAGACAACGCCGATCTGCTCATCAGCCCCTATTCATCCGGTCTGACAGCAGCGGCGGCAGTGATTGCCGAACAATATGGCAAAGTGATGCTCACCACCGGCGCCGCCGACGACAAGACCTACAAACAAGGGTATACACACGTATTTCAGATCTATACCCCTGCCAGTCGCTACCTCACCGGAGCGGTGGATTTACTTGCGAAAACCGATCCCAACCTCAAAAAAGTGGCTTTCGTTTATGAAAACGATAAGTTCTCCACCAGTGTAGTGGAAGCCGCTAAGACTTACGCCGAACAAAAGGGGTATGATATCGTGCTCTTCGAGGGCTACGATAGTGGCACCACGGATTTCGGTCCGTTTATCAACAAAATCCAGGATTCTGGCGCCGAAGCCATTTTAGGCGGCGGGCACTTCCAAGACGGCAGTGCTTTTGCTCGTCAACTATTTGAGAAGAACGTAAACGCCAAATTTGTCACTTTGTTGGTTGCTCCCCCTGAACCCGACTTCGCCGACCTGGGTGATGCAGCCGTGGGTATCATTGGCCCCAGCCAGTGGGAGCCGCTGGCTGCCTTCACGCCCAATTTTGGCCCCACCGGCGACGAATTTGTGAGTGCCTACCAGGCTGCCTACAACAACGAAGAACCCTCCTACCACTCGGCTGGCGGGTATGCGGCCGGCTTGGTACTGGAAAAAGCCATCCGCGCTGCCGATTCCACCGACCCGGCAGCCATCAAAACGGCGCTGGATAACATGGATTTGACACTGTTCTACGGCGATATCAAGTTCGACACTTCGCCCGAATCACATGGCTTGCAAATCGGCCACTCTATGGTCTACATTCAATGGCAGAAGAAGGGCGATACACTCGGCAAAGAAGTTGTCTGGCCGGAAAGCGGTGCAACCGCTCCCGTGTTATATCCGCTACATTGATCGTCTGATCTTCTATCACAACCAGGGACGCCTGCTGACCACAGGCGTCTCTGAATGTAAGCCGCCGGTGAGCAATTTCGTACACACCAACAGCATCACCTACAAATAGGCCGATCCCCTCGAAAACAGGAGAAAAACCGATGGATTTACTACTGGCATCTTTGGTCGATGGTTTCTTATTGGGCTTTATTTATGGCATTGCCGCCATGGGATTGACATTGATTTGGGGCGTGATGAACGTCATCAATCTGTCACACGGCCCAATCATTGCCCTGGGCATGTTCACAACATATCTCTTATTTATGTCGCTAGGTATCCCGCCCTATATCGGAGTGCTTCTGGCCGCCGTGATAGGGTTGATATTGGGCGTGATCATTTATCTGATAGCCGTACAACGTGTCATTGATGCGCCCCATCTTTCCAGTCTGTTGGCAACATTTGCCGTCAACATGATCATTATTGGCATCGGTACGGCGATTTTCACTACTTCACCGCGCAACGTGGATTTTCGGTTGGGTGCTCTCACCCTCGGTTCCATCACGCTACAATACACCCGCATCATCGCGGCTCTCATCGCCATTCTAGTGACCGGCGGGTTGTACTACTTTTTGTACCGCACCCGCCTGGGGAAATACATCCGAGCCGTAGCCAACAACCGCTCGGCAGCCGAATTGGTAGGTATTCCATCCAATCGGGTGGTGGCCATCAGTTTTGGGCTTGGTACCATGCTGGCTGCCATTGCGGGTGCGCTGATTGCCACTTTCCTGCCTTTTACCATTCTAGCCGGCGGTACTTATGAGACCAAGAGTTTTGTTATCAGTGTGCTTGGTGGGTTAGGCAACCCGGTAGGGGCACTGATTGGCGGATTGATCCTTGGGTTACTGGAAGGCATCATTCCGGCATTTACACAAACCACCTGGGTGCCCGTAATCGAATTCGTGCTTTTCGTTATCATTCTGTTGGTACGCCCTAACGGCTTGTTTGGAGCGAAGGAATGAACACTTTACGAAACCACTTGGGTTTAATTGCCTCATTGGTTATTGTCGTGTTGATTGGCCTTGGCCCTATTGTGAGTCAAAATGCTGCCAGTCGAGAGGTTGCCTTTACTGTGCTACGTGCGATTGCTCTGGCGTCCGGCTTGAATATTCTGTTAGGATACACCGGTTATGTAAGTTTTGGCCATATCGTTTTTTTTGGATTAGGCGGCTACATCGGCTTGTACATGATTACCGCTCAGGGTCAATCCTTGTGGGTTGCCATGCTGTTGGCGGGGCTAAGTTCTGCGATATTGGCTTTTCTCCTGGGAAAGTCCATCTTGCGCCTGCGAGGTGCCTATTTTGCCCTGGCTACAATCGGCGTCAATGAGGCGGTGCGTGCTTTCATCAATAACTTCGAGCCGTTTGGCGGGCCAATCGGCATGAGTGTAAACTTCGGTGTCTATCAGAAATATGGCGGTGCCATGCAAGCACTCAACATGTCTTTTTATGTCATGCTGGCATTGACCATAGTTGTCGTGATTATGAGTTACCTGGTCAAGACATCCAAATTTGGGCTAGGGTTGCTGGCAATTCGTGAAGATGAAGACGCCGCCGAAGTAATGGGTGTACCTGCACCAGATTCCAAAACGTGGGCGTACGTGCTCTCGGCCATCATTCCCGGTATGGTTGGGGCATTGTTCTTCTTCAAAAACGGCAGTATCGAACCAGCAGAGGCCTTTCCGTTGCATACTTCCATTGAAATGATCGTAATGGTCATGTTGGGTGGACAGGGTACAGTGCTGGGCCCGTTGCTAGGCGCAGCCGGTTATCAGCGCCTGCGTGGTCTGCTGCTGATTAATCCACTGTTCAAAAATATCCAATTGGCCGTTTCCGGCGTGGTATTGCTCATCGTTATCCTGTTCATTCCGGCAGGTGTGGTCGGTTGGCTGCGCCGACGGTGGCCTCAATGGCGGAGGGTACTGCAATGATCTTACAAATACAAGGTGTCTCAAAAAACTTTGGAGGCTTGCAGGCACTGCAAAATGTCACCTTTGACCTGCCCGAAGGACAAATCCTGGGCTTGATTGGCCCCAATGGGGCGGGAAAAACCACCCTGTTCAACGTCATCAATGGTGTGTACCTGCCCAGCAAAGGGCGCATCATTTTCCAAGGGGAAGACGTCACCCACAGGAACACCACGTACATGGCACATAAAGGCCTGGCACGCACACACCAAATTGTCAAACCACTCAATGATATGACGGTATTGGAAAACGTCATGGTCGGGGCGTGTTTTGGGCGCGAGGGTCATGGGTTGGCACAGGCGCGCAAGATCGCTCATGAGGTGCTAGAGTTCATTGGCTTGAGTGAACGCGCCGATCAACTGGCCAGCAGTTTGAATGTGGCTCAAAAGAAACGCCTGGAAATGGCGCGTGCATTGGCTTCTCGTCCCTATCTTCTGCTGTTAGACGAGGTACTGGCTGGCTTGAACCCATCCGAAATCGACCACATGGTAGATGTGGTGAAACGCATTCGTGAGCAGGGCATCACCATCATCATGATTGAACACGTCATGCACGCCATCATGAATGTTTCCGACCGCATTCTGGTGCTAGATTACGGGCAACAGATCGCCGAGGGCAGTCCGGAGGAAGTCAGCAACAATCCCAAGGTCATCGAAGCCTACCTGGGAGATCCCAAACTGGCACAACGCCTGATGGAGGGAGCAGAATGAACATTCTGGAAATTCACGATGTTTCTGCCGGTTATGGCGAAGTACAAATTTTGTGGGGCACCAGCATAGAACTGCGTGACGGCATGCTGACCTCTTTGGTAGGCAGCAACGGTGCCGGAAAGACCACCACACTACGCACCATCATGGGTTTGATTAAACCCTGGCAGGGCAAGATTACCTTCGAAGGCAATGATATCAGCCATCTTCCGGCACATGAAAAAGCCGAACGAGGGCTGGTGCTCGTCCCTGAAGGACGGCAGTTGTTTACCGATATGACAGTAGAAGAAAATCTGGAAATGGGCGCTTCGCCCCAACGTGCCCGTGTCAATTACGCGAAAAATCTGGAGCGGGTGTACGAGTTGTTTCCGCGCCTGAAAGAACGCCGCACCCAAAAAGCCGGCACGATGAGCGGCGGCGAACAACAGATGCTGGCAGTAGCACGCGGCATCATGGCCGAACCTAAGGTGCTCATGATCGACGAACTTTCGCTTGGCTTGGCGCCTGTATTGGTGTTAGGATTGTTCGGAACGCTACGCGAACTCAAGAAACTCGGCATCACCATTTTGCTGGTGGAGCAAAACGTACAAATGGCGCTGGCGGTGAGCGACTACGGCTACGTGCTAGCCGAAGGAAAAGTGGCGCTGGAAGGCTCATCTCGAGAACTAATGAAAAATGAGGACGTACGCGCTGCCTATCTTGGACTATAATTGCTCAAACAATCTAACAAAGAACGGACTTAATCACTCCAAAATGTGCCAGAAATCACTGGAAATAGCCTGTAAAATCTGGTATGTTTGAGTTATCTAAACCCAAGCAAATTTCTAGTTTACCTTGTCAAGGAGGAAAATCCCATGCTTGTCGGCGAACGCATGACCAAACCCGTAATTACTATTGCACCCGATATGCCTATTGTCGAGGCGCTGGATTTGATGAAACGTGAACACATTCGCCGCACGCCAGTGGTGGCTAACGGCAAATTGGTGGGCATCGTTTCTGATAAAGACCTGCTCAACGCATCTCCTTCTCCCGCTACTTCGTTGAGCGTGTGGGAATTGAATTACCTGCTCAGCAAAGTCAAAGTGGCCGATGTGATGACCCGCAATGTCATCACCGTCACCGAAGACACGCCCATTGAACAGGCCGCTCGCATCATGGCCGACAATAAAATCGGTGGGTTACCCGTTACGAGCAATGGTGAAGTAGTGGGCATCATCACGGAAACCGATTTGTTCAAAATCTTTCTGGAACTGATGGGCGCCCGCGAGATGGGCGTGCGCGTCACAGCCCTGGTACCGCATAAGAGCGGAGAATTGGCAGCACTAACGGCTGCCATCTCCCAGAAAGGTGGTAATTTCATCGCCTTTGGACAATTCGAAGGCACCACACCCAACAACCGGATGGTTACCTTTAAGGTGAAGGGCATTGACATGGAAGTTATCAAAGAGATTATCACCCCCGTGGTGGAAAAATTGGTGGACATTCGCGTTTGTCGCGGCGGGTAGTCCCCAAATCTCTCTGCTTTCCATAAAACAAAACACCCCATCGGCGTTTTCCAATGGGGTGTTTTGTTATCTCTCGCCGGCAAGCACCTGCTGTACTCGCTCCCAGGCTTGATCTACGGCATGGACTTCATCCAGTATTTCGGGATATTCGCCATAGCGCACCCGCAAATAGACCTCGGTCAGCAGGCGAAAATCGGCGGCCGATTGCGGGAAAGCCGTCTCCAACGCGGCCAGGAATTCCAGGGGCGTTTGTGCCTTGTGACGGGAAAAATCATGCCCCACACAGGCTGCCAACAACCGGCGGTAGATTTCCCGTATTTGTTTACCGCCGAGAACGCAGAGAGCGCTGAGGTGACAGAACGGGAAAATCTTGACCAGATCGCCGTTGATCGCCTGATGCCGATTCATCAGGCTCAGTTGCTTTCCTACCTGAAGCTTTCTGGTTGCAAGGTGGGCTTGCTGATCAACTGCAATGTCAGGGTCCTGAAGGATGGCATTCGCCGGGTGGCGAATGACTTTCCAGATTCTCTGCGTTCTCCGCGGGCTCTGCGGTAAACAGATACGATGCGCCGTATAACGTGCACGAGATGACCGTTGCCAACACGAAAAACTCGTCGGGGAAGACCGTAAACACATTGCGAAAAGCCTGAAACGGGCGCAGGAATGTTTTCACTGCCCAGAACGACTCGTCAAAGTACAGCGAAAAGTGTAACGCCGGCAGGCTCACAATGAGCATCCATCCTCCAAGGATATTGCGTTGTACCAGGGCACACCCCAGGCCAGCACCATGCTCACCTGGGCTAAAAGCGCGATTTCACGCCAGGGACGCCGTACCAGGAAGGGAAAGGGGTTCACTGCATCATGCGCTCCTTGACCCGCTGCCAGGCGGCTTCCACCGCCCGTACTTCCTGCCGGGTTTCCGGCAACTCGCCATAACGCACGCGCAGGTAGGCTTCCGTGATGGCGCGTACTTCGGGTTGGGCAGTGGGCAACAGGTCAGCCGTCAGAGGGATGAACTCCAGGGGGGTGGTGGCTACCGGGCGGGTGAGTTCGTGCCGAGCACACAGGGTGATGAAATCGGCGTAAATTTGACGTATGCGCGCTGCGGCTCGTCGGCGCTGCCCAGGGGTCAGGCTGTCCAGGCCGCGCAACCTTTGGGCCAGGGATACCAAACGGGAACGCAGCCCACCCGCGGGGTCGTCTGTTTCCAGGGGGTCGAGAAAACCTTCCGGGCTTCGGGGACGTTCCAAACGGTCGGCCATCGTCCTCATCATCCAAATCACAATCCCCAACAGCACCAATCCACCTAACCCCAAAAAGAGCGGGCGGACATTGGGCGGTACCCAGGCCTCCGTTTGTTGTAGACTCGAGAGATCGGGCAACTGCGGCGCGGCCAGCGTTGGCATGGGGGTGGCTTCTCCTGCCGGGGCGGCCTGTAGCAGGCTATCGAAGGCCGGTTGCAAGAGCGCCAGGAGCAAGAGGAAGGGCGCCAGCAGCACTGCTCCGAGCAAGACGGATAGCGTTTCGACCGCCGCGGCGATAAAATCTGTGCGCCCGGAGATGATGAGCGCAGCCCCTACCCCAATGAGCGTGATGGTCAACACGCTGACGGTGATGAAGGTGCCCCAGCGACGGTCGAAGGGGTTGCGGTGCCCGCCGCGCAGGCGCGCCAATGTGCTCACCCGACCGGTCGCCAGCGCCAACAAGGCGGTTATGAGGAAGGCAAGCAGTAAGCCGGTGGAAAAATCCGGTTTCGCGGGGCGGGCGGCCTGCTCGGAAAGGGCAAACAGTGCCAGCGAAATCACTCCACCTTCGAAGGAACGCATGACCATCAAGGAGCCAATGCGTTCTCGGCCAAGTGCCAACCCGCGCCCCCACAACATGAGGGCAAAGGTAATGACCCAAAACCAGGCCGGAATGACGCGCGGCGCTTCTTCGATGCCGTTCAACGGCTGTTGGTACATGGCTTGCATATCTTGCACCAGGCGCGGGTCAATCCACAGGCGCAGCATTGCCAGTAGGCCAGCCCCCAGCACGAGCAAGGCCAACGAACGGCGGATTGGTTGGCGCAGGTTCAGTGCGGCGCTTGTGCGTTGGAGGGCGGCGGTCAGGGTGACAAAAAGCCAGGCCAGAAGGAGAAAGCGCGCCAGCGGAGTGGCGGCAATGGGCGGGGATATGCTGTGCATCCAGGGTGCGAAGGCTGCCACTTCCATGCCCGTAAGCGTGACGAGGGCCAGTTCTTGCCAGGTGGTTGTCTTCATACGCGTATGCTTTCCACGCCCGGAATGACGGGGGGCGGGTCTGTGGATAGGGATACCAGGCTGATGCGGCGTCCGGCGTGCTTCAGGCGCAGGAGTGTCTCGTTTAGGGCGGGGGTGAAGATGGCGCTCACCACAACCAGGGAGGCGCCATAGGGCAAATGCGGCATTTCTCGCAGCAGGAGGCGCTCGAAGGGCGCAATCACGACCGGGCTGACACCTGCCAGGGCTTCCAGCAAAATGGCTTGTTGGCGGGGCGTACTGCCCGGCGGCACGCGGAATGGCCGGTCGGAGTGGCTGAGGCAGCCGTTGGAGATTAACCCAACCTGTAATCCGGCCTCGATGCCCTGCGTCACCAGGGTGGCGGCGGTGCTAATCAGACGCTCCAGAATCTCGGTGTCTACCCCTTCCCAGTGGCGCACAAAGGTGGTCACGTTCAGGCACACAATCACCACCCGACCAGAGGTGGGTTGGTAGACTTTGACTTGCAAGCGTCCGGTGCGCGCCGTGGCCGGCCAGTGGATGCGCCGCAAGCCGTCTTCGGGGTGGTATGCGCGCACCCCCATTGGCTGGCTGGGGTCTTCGAACAGGCGTCGGCGGGTGCGCTTGTATCCCAGCGGGTCTTGGGTGGGCACATCTTGCGGTGGGAGCGGCAGCAGGGAGGGAAAAACGGTCAGGCGGTCGACGCTCGGCAGCGTACGGGTTTGCTCGTAAAGGCCGAATAAATCGCCCGATTGCAGGCTCGCCGGGCCAACGCCATACACGCCACGTTGGCGGAAGGTGATTTCGTAGCGCCGCTGCGTGCGCTCGAACCAACGCAGACTAAACAAGTTGACCAGCAGCCCCTCATCGGGCAAATGGGAGGGGGCTAACACGTTTTCATCCCGCGGACCGACGGCATGTGGCCAGCGATCTTGCACCCGCAACCAGGAAAGGGGCAGCAATTTACGGTTTTCGATTTCGATGGCGACCTCGGTGGTTTCGCCGGGGAAGCCGCGCGTGTAGTGAAACCGCCGTCGGTAGAAAACATCATCCAGGGCATGTGCCCGCCACCAGGCAGCCAGCCCGATGATAACGCTCACCGAGACCGCCAACGTGGAGAGCCAGGGGATGTTCAGCACCACCCCAAGCAGGAAAGCCGCGCCCAGAAAGGGCAGCCAGCGTTTCGCGGCCACAGTTCAATCCTCCACCGGCACGGGGACGGAGGCGACAATATCGGCGACCAGTTCTTCGGGCCGGCGGCCACGCAGTTGCGCTTGAGGGGCAATCATCAAACGGTGGGTCAGGACGTGCGGGGCCATCTCTTTGACGTCATCCGGCAAGACGTATTCCCGTCCGGAAATGGCCGCCCAGGCCTGAGAAGCCTGGTACAAGGCCAGGGTAGCGCGTGGACTGGCACCCAGTTCGATTTCGGGGTGCTCACGCGTGGCACGGGCTACGGCAACAATGTAATTGCGCACACTGGCTTCTACGCGTATCTGTTGACGGGCGGCCTGTAAGGTGGTGATTTCTTCGGGCGTGGTGATCGCCGAAAGGTCGGCCAGTGGGTCGGCGGCGCGAAAGCGCTCCAGGAGGTGATTTTCTTCCTCCTGCGTTGGATATCCAATGGCTATGCGCAAGAGAAAGCGGTCGATCTGCGCTTCGGGCAGCGGGAAGGTGCCTTCCAGTTCGACCGGATTTTGGGTTGCCAGCACCAGGAAGGGACGCGGCAAGGGGCGCGTGGTACCCTCCACGGTCACTTGCCGTTCTTGCATGGCCTCCAACAAGGCCGATTGGGTGCGCGGTGTGGCGCGGTTGATTTCATCGGCCAGCACCACTTGCGACATAATCGGCCCAGGGCGGAATTCAAAGCGCTGTTCCTTCTGGTTGAACCAACTGAGGCCGGTCACGTCGGTCGGCAGCAGGTCAGGGGTGAATTGAATGCGGCGGAAAGAGCAGCCCAGCGAAGCGGCCAGGGCACGCGCCAGGGTGGTTTTGCCCGTTCCGGGCACGTCTTCTAGCAAGGCATGGCCTTCACACAACATGGCAACCAGCGCCAAATCGATGATTTCGGCCTTGCCAACGATAACTTTTTGCACATTTTCCCGCACACGGCGGGCAGTTTCTGCAATCATGAAGTCTCCGAGGGGGATAACGTTTTCGAAAAGGGTGCGGGGGGATTATACTTCAGTTTAGTTGGGTAGTTGGGTAGTTGGATAGTTGGATAGTTCGATAGTTTGGTAGTTTGGTAGTTGGATAGTCGGCGCTCGGCCTACAGCAGCAGAGGCGGCTCCCATGCCGCCGGGTAGTCGCTTCAAACTCTGCATTCATCGGTCACCCACCGTCCGGTGATATAATCCTTGCCATGAAAATTGACCTGCCCACTATCATTGCTATCGACGTAGAAACCACCGGCCTGGATGCGACAAAAGACGCCATTATCGAAATTGGTGCGGTACGCTTCCGCGGCCCGGTTGTCGAAGAAGAATGGAACACGCTCATCAATCCCGGGCGCCCCATTCCACCGGAAATCACCCACCTGACCGGCATCCACAACGAAACAGTTGCCGATGCCCCATACCTGCAACAGGTGTACGCTGACTTGCTGGATTTTGTGGGGAATGTGCCTGTCCTGGGGCACAATGTCAAGTTCGACCTGGCCTTTTTGAGCCGTCCAGGCGGTTTTTTGAACAATCCCCCCATTGATACCTACGAGATGGCCGCTATCCTGATGCCGCGTGCCGGGCGCTACAAATTAGGCGCGCTGGCAGAAGCCCTGGGTATCGAACTACCCGCTACCCACCGCGCCCTGGACGATGCGCGCGTTACGCACGTCCTGTTTTTGGAATTATTCAAGATGGCGCAAGCCTTGCCGCTCAAATTGCTGGCCGAAATTGTGCGTCAGAGTTCGCAACTGCCCACATGGCATGGGTATTGGGCATTTCAACAAGCCTTACGCCTGCGCGGCCGGGAACCCATCCGGGGCGGGAGTGCTGACGAAGAGGCAGCATTATTCCAAAAACCCCGCGGACAGGCATCTCCCCCTTTGCAACTCCCCAAAGCGCCCCGTCCACTGGATATCGAAGCGGTTGTCGGTCTGTTGACGCCTGGAGGTGCTTTCGCCCGATACATGACAACCTTCGAGCACCGTCAGGAGCAGGTCGCCATGCTCGAGGTAGTAGCCACCGCCATCTCCAAAAATCAGCACTTGATGGTGGAGGCCGGTACCGGCACCGGAAAATCCATCGCTTACCTGTTACCGGCCGCTCTGTGGGCTTACGAAAACCAAACGCGGGTGGTCATTTCCACCAACACCATCAACCTGCAAGACCAATTGCTCAACAAGGATATCCCCACCATTCGCGCAGCGCTCCAGTTGGATATTCGCGCCGCGGTACTCAAGGGACGCAGCCACTATGTGTGCCCGCGCCGTCTGGAAAACCTGCGTCGGCACGGCGTGGAAACCCCGGCCGAACTGCGCGTACTAGGCAAAGTACTGGTATGGATGCAGCAAGGTGGCAGCGGCGACCGCACAGAAATCAACTTGAACGGTCCAGAAGAGCGCGAGGCCTGGCAACGCATCTCTGCGGAAGACGAGGGCTGTACGGCCGAAACCTGTCTCAAACGCACCGGCGGCGCCTGCCCGTTTTACCGCGCTCGACAGGCCGCCCACAGCGCACATATCCTCATCGTCAACCATTCCTTGCTGTTGGCCGATATGGTGGTGGGCAATCGCGTATTGCCCGAGTACACGCATGTCATCATCGATGAGGGGCACCACCTGGAAGATGCCATAACCAACGCACTAAGTACGCAACTCACGGCCTGGGACATCGAACGTTTGGTGCGCGAACTGGGGGGCCCCTCCACGGGGGTGCTGGCGCGTCTGCTCAAACTGGGTGACGAACTGCTAGAACCCAGTCAGGGTGCCGCACTCAACCGCCTGGTCGAGCAGGTCACTACCGCCGCCTTTCAATTTCAAAACCAGGCCAAGCAATTTTTTGGCGTACTCGACCAGTTTTTGTACGAAGTGCGCGCCGGACAGGGTCTCGGGGCTTATGGCCAGCAAGTGCGCATCCTGCCGGCAACCCGCACGCAGCCCGCCTGGCTGGATGTGGAAACCACCTGGGAAGAGGCCACGCGGTCTTTCCGTTTGTTGGAGGGGCACTTGAAACAGGTGGTGCAGGCCGCCGGAGAAATGGCAAAAAGCGAATTAGAAGAGATGGAAGATACCTTCAGCATGTTGAGCAACCTGTACAACCGCATCATGGAGGCCTACACCACCATTGACGAACTGGTCTTTCATCCCTCCCCCGACCGCATCTACTGGGTGGAGGCACGCGCTTCCTACAACAACCTGAAAATCAACAGCGCCCCGCTGCACGTTGGGCCGCTGATGGAACAATACCTGTGGCACGAAAAGGATGCCGTTATCGTTACCTCTGCCACCCTAACGGCTGCCGGGGAATTCGATTACATCAAAAACCGCTTGAATGCCTACGATGCGGACGAACTAACTCTCGGCTCCCCCTTCGATTACGAATCCTCTGCCCTGCTATACATTCCCAAGGACATTCCCGAACCGCAAGATCGGCATGGACATCAACGCGCCATCGAACAAGGCTTGGTGCGCCTGTGCCGTGCTACTGGTGGGCGCACGCTGGTACTGTTCACTTCCTACGAGCAATTGCGCCGCACCTCGCGTGCCATTCGTCCGATTTTAGAACGCGACAACATCAGTGTACTGGAACAAGGGGAAGGGGCTTCGCCCCACGCCCTGTTAGAAACCTTCCGCACTGGAGAACAAACCGTACTCCTGGGGACGCGCGCCTTTTGGGAGGGGGTGGACATCCCCGGAGAGGATCTCTCCGTTTTGGTGATCGTCAAACTCCCTTTTGGGGTGCCCTCAGACCCCATTATCGCCGCCCGCGCGGAGACATTCGACGACGCCTTCTATCAGTACTCCATTCCCGAGGCCATCTTGCGCTTTCGACAGGGCTTCGGGCGGCTCATCCGCACCCGTCAAGACCGCGGCGTGGTGGTCATCATGGATCGCCGTGTGCTGACCAAACGTTACGGCCAACTATTTCTGGAATCGCTGCCCCAATGCACCGTGCGGGTGGACAGCCTGAACAACCTGCCGGAGGCCGCGGCGCAATGGCTGGGATTGTAGTTAGGTAGTTTGGTAGTTAGGTAGTTTGGCTATCGCGTGGCAATTGCTGACAGGGAAGCGTCTTTTTGGCTATGCGCAACGGATAATCGGGGAGTAGGGGCGAAAGGTTTTTCGCACAGGCAATCGGGGGACTACTGCCCACGGTCAAAACTCCAAGACGAACCCTAAGGCCAGGGCACAAAACCCAGCAAGGTTTCAGGATATTTATCCGTCACCAGCAAAAAGCCGCGCCCAGGCAGACGGACAAGGCCTTCCCAATTGCGCGCCTCACCATCGGCGGCCAGTTGCAAGTAGACCGGCGCTTGGGGCAGCAAGGTGACGCCCCTCTCCCCCCAGCGAAAGGCCACCAAACGCTCGACTACTTCGCTTTGGGCGTGCGTTTCTCCCAAACCGTATTGCACTGCCAGAGGGTCATCGGAGGTGCGCTGCTCCACATCTCCAGGGTAAAAGTAATTGATGCCCCAAAAAACGCCCTGCCCATCCAGGGTGCTGACATCCGTCAGGCGGTACTCCAGGCGAGGAAAAGGCACTTGCACTACGGGCGTCATCTGCGAGGAAAAGACCTGCGCGGCAGGTGCGGGGTTGAGGTGCGCTCCGTTGACTTCGTAGAAGGCCGCTACGCCCTGCGGTGTCCACAGCAAACTCTCGTCGCTCCTGTTAGGGAGGTCGGCCGGCAGGGGAATTTCGGTCAAGGAATCAATGTCTATGCGCAAGGCGCTCAGGTCAGGCGTCAGGAGTCCGCGCACCAGGTAGCCTTTCATGCCGCCGGCGGGCGAGGCTTCGATGGTCAGGTAGGCGGTCTCGCCATCGAAGGCAATCGCTTCGAAGCCCTCGAAGCCGGAGATTTGCTTGGGCAGGTCTCCCCACCACAACGGCAGGGCACGCGGTTCGAGGGGCGAGGCCGTCTCCAGGGCGTTCAGAATTTCTTCCTGGGAGAGCACGAACAGCGCGCCATCGGCACCCTCGGCTTGCGCGGCGAAGCGATCGGGGTATTGGGGCAGGAGGACGAGGGTCTCGCCATACCAAGTCATGCCGGAGTATTCGGCACTACGTAGGGCGGCCGGGCCCTCCAGGGGCAGCCGGGTGATGGGGACCTCGGTCACCTTGGGGGGTGGGGAATCTGTGGAAACGGGGCCACCTGAAAGGGTCGGCGTTGGTTCCCGAGGGGGTGGGGAAACTTCAGGGGATACGGAGGTCCCCATCGGGGTCGTGCCGCAGGCAGTCAGCAACAAAAGAAGGGCGAGCGCAAAGGGGAGATAAGGTTTCATGGCAGGTGAGGGAGTATCGTTTTCGAGATTCATCGCCGGCAAATGGGGTACAATGAAGGCATGGAAAGCCGTCATCAACGACCGTCGCGCCCTGTGGGCGTCACTTTGCTCAGCATGGCCGACGCATTCCTTGCCGGGTTGGCACCGGTCTTTGCTACGGTGTTGTGGGTGCTGAAGAGCAAGCCACAATCCGGCGGTGGGGCTGCCTTGCTAACCGCCGGGCTGGGGGCGATGATTGTTTTTGCCGCACTGGGTGCCTTCGCGGGGCACGATCAGTCCCGCAGCGCGTTGATTTACCTGTTGGTATTGTATTACAGTTTGCAAATTTTTGCGCAGGTGGTGCTGATTATCACCACGCCGGGCTCGCCAACTCAGTTGATTGCCAGTGGCAAAATCGTTGGGATGTTGCTGTGGACGGGGCTGAATGTGTGGTATTTTTTGCGCCCCAATACGCTGATTTTTTATCGTCATCCCACCAACGATGACAAGGGGTGATTTCATGGAAAAGCGACCTTTGTTATCCTATCATGCTGCGATGGAGGATTTCCGCGAGGCTCGCCGGCAGGCTGCGCTGGAGACGCTAGTGGCGCGGCTGCGCGGGCGCTCGGCCAACCTGCTGCCCTTCGAGACCGTGCGCCAGAAATTACGCGCCGTGGAAGGCAAAAATGTCGGCTTGCAGGATATTCCGCTGGATGCCGTCGTGGGCAGCGTGGGGCGCTACACGGATTTCACGCGCAGTTTCTTGCCCAAGGGCAACGTGGACCCGCACCGCTGGGCGCAGGTCGAACAGAAGGCGGCCGGGCTGCAAGGTCTCCCCCCAATTGAGGTGTACAAGGTGGGGGAGGCCTATTTCGTCAAAGACGGCAATCATCGCGTCTCGGTGGCGCGCCGCAACGGTGCAGACAGCATTCAGGCGTATGTGACCGAAGTTCAGACACGTGTGCCGCTGGCCGCCGAAGATGATATTGCCGACCTAATTCTCAAGGCCGAGTATGTGCGCTTCCTGGAACGCGTGCCGATTGACCGCTTGCGTCCAAAGGCCCAAGTGATGGTCACCGAACCGGGCAAATACGACCTGTTGGAAGAGCACATTCGGGTACACCGCTATTTTTTGGGGCTGGAAAAGCGGCGCGGCATTCCCTGGGAGGAGGCGGTTGTTTCCTGGTACGACAATGTGTATTTGCCGGTCGTGCGCATCATCCGGCGCGAGGGGTTGCTGCGTCACTTCCCAGGACGTACCGAAACCGATCTGTACTTGTGGCTGGCCGAACATCAGCGTGAACTTCAGGAGAAACTGGGGTGGGAGGTCAGTGTAGACGAAACCGCCAGGGGGCTACACCAGCGCCTTGGGCATCGTCTGCGCCATTGGTGGGAACGAACCACTCAAAGAGTATACGATTTACTGGTGCCGGACCCAATGGAGAGCGGCCCATCCCCCGGCACCTGGCGACAAGAGAAGCAGGGGGCAACGGAGGCCATACAGGCGGAAAATCATTTGTTCAATACGCTTTTGATCCCCATCAAAGGCGATGATGACACCTGGGAGGCGGTTACCCAAGCCACGCAGTTTGGTCAACGAGATGGCAGTATATTGCGTGGCCTGCATGTGGTACCGGATGAACATAGCGCTAGCCTGCTGCGTCCACAAATGCTACAAAGCGCCTTTGCGCAGCACTGTAACGAAGCCGGCGTAAGTGGCTCGCTGAGCATTGCGGTTGGTGATGTGCAACGTGAGATTTGCAGTCGTGCTCGCTGGGTCGATTTGGTGGTGGTGCGATTGCGCTATCCGCCTGGGCCGCGGGTATGGCAGCGCTGGCGTTCTGGTTTCCGCACATTGCTGCGGCGTTGTCCGCGCCCGCTTTTGGCCGTACCAGGGCAGGCCACAAAGATGGAACGCGCTTTGTTGGCCTTCGACCACACCCCCAAGGCACGCGAGGCGCTGTATGTGAGTGCCTATTTGGCCACCAAGTGGGGCATACACTTGACCGTGCTGAGCGTAAAAGCACCGTTGGTGAAGGGAAAGCCGTTGGATGAAGCCCGCACCTATCTGGAGGAACTGGGGATTTCGGCAGCGTATGTGCAGGATGAAGGTGACCCGGCCAAGCGCATCACCCACCATTTGCAACACGGCAACTACGACTTGTTGCTCATTGGCAGTTACAATCGTAATCCTGTGCGAGAAATACTGTTGGGCAGCGTGCTGGAAAGTGTGCTGCAACGGGCACGCGTTCCGGTTTTGATTTGCCGGTAGGTAGGCTCTATCAGGTGATGACGATGGTGGGAAGTGGGAAGTGGGGAGTGGGAAGTGGG
>DYKW01000134.1 GCA_020722405.1 Anaerolinea thermophila | reverse complement strand
TTAGAACTTTAAAAAGCCCTAACAAAGACCACAAAATCCTTGCATTTTTCACCCTTCGGTTGTATACTGCTGCGCTTGTAATTTCTTTATTCACCAAGGAGAAACAAAATGGCTGATACTTCCATGCAAGAACAAGAGAGCGATCGCCCTCCTGGGCTTACCGCACGTCCCAATCGTCCGTGGCGTGTGGCCGTTTTAGCCAACATCAAAGATGAAAACGCCCCACGCCCTCCCGGTGTCCCGCCCGATGCCTACGCCGATTTCGACCATATCGAAACCGTCGAGACCATCCGAGCGGCAATAGAGACCGATGGACACAAAACCGAGTTCATCATAGCAGATGAAAATCTGCCCTACACACTGAGAGAATTCAACCCGGATATTTGTTTCAATATTGCTGAAGGATTAGGGGGAGACGCCCGTGAAGCCCAGGTACCGGCATTGCTTGAAATGCTCAAAATTCCCTATACCGGTTCGCGGGTACTGACCAATGCCATTGCGCTGGACAAAACCCTGACCAAACGTATCTGGCGGGACCGAGATTTGCCCGTCGCTCCTTTTCAAGAATTTAGCAATGGAGATGAAAATCTGCGACACAACCTGCGTTTTCCCCTATTCGTCAAACCGGCCCGTGAAGGCACCGGCATGGGCGTTGACATGAAAGCCAGAGTTGAAAACCCGGCAGAACTACGCGAACGCATCAAATACATCATTGAGACTTACAAGCAACCGGCCCTGGTCGAGAGTTACCTGTCCGGACGTGAGTTCACCGTTGGGCAAATCGGCCAACCCAAGGCAAAATTATTCAGTCGCCATCCCGAATGGTACGGCAACGATGGGTTTCATCGCTTTCCCATTCTGGAAGTGTACACAGATAAATCTGTTACGCCTGGGATCTACAGTCACGCGGCCAAAGCGCAACAAATCGGGAAAGAAGGTGCACCGGATTACCTTTGCCCGGCAGATATAGAACCAACCCTGGCCAAAAAACTGCACTACCTGGCCTTACGCGCACACAACATTCTCAATGCACAGGATGTCTCGCGCGTTGACATCCGGCTGGATGACAAGGGAGAACCGTACCTGATGGAGATCAATCCCCTACCCGGCCTGACCCCCGGTTATAGTGACTTGTGCCTTCAGATCGCCGCCGAGGGCATCGCTTATGAGGATTTAATTCTCGAAATCCTTTACCTGGCTGCCGGACGTTGGGGACTCCTGGAGCCGAGATCCACTTTCTCGACGCCCAAAAAGAAACGTTAATTCCCCTTGGTCAGGAACGCCTCACCATGTGCGCGATTTCCTGCTTATCTGTACACCTGCCCCCCTTTGGGTTTTTGGGCTACTTACAGCGAGGCATAAATTCGCTCCTGATGAGCGGAGGATGCTTCCACACCGCCGGATTAGAAGGGTAGGCGAAGGCATTGCCTTCGCCTACCCTATTTTAGTGATTGCACACTAAAAAATCTCGGGGAAACGGCGCAAAACACTTGCCGAGAGGCCCGCCATCGTGTATAATGTGCGGCGCACTGCAACAAACCGGGGCGCGTAGCTCAGCCGGTCAGAGCGCACGGTTCACATCCGTGAGGTCGGGGGTTCGAGCCCCTCCGCGCCCACAGGAAAAACGCCCGCAGGAGATCTCCTGCGGGCGTTTTGCATCCTGTCCACTCGCCGGCCACCTGCGGGGTAGTCTGTATCCCTTGCAGGTCAGCTCCGAACCTCCTGGCGCTGGAAGAGAACGTAGGTTAGCGCGAAAATCAGGATGGTGGCAGCCGTCAAACCGGTGAAATGCGGCCACATCAGGGCAATGCTTTGCCCCAACGGCAGCGGGGCTCCCAACAGTGCCCCTTGCATCTCGGTTGGCAAAATCAGCCCCAGCGAGCGGATGGTTGGGTTCAACAGGACAATAGCGGCTTCCACAAAGAGGGTATTGGGGGAAATACGGCTGAGCGCCAGGGTCAGGTTGGTGCGCGCCAGCACTTCTTCCAGCAATCCATAGCGAATGGGCAACAAGACGGCGGCGACCAGGTTGACGATCATATTCCAGAAAAGCATGAAGAACAACCATGTCGCGATGGCGGCCATTGCGGTCGTTGCCGGTTGACGAAAAATTACCACGAAACTACTGCTGCAAATTCTTGAGCAACGGTACCAATGCGTATTTCCGATGATGAATTTTTAACAGGTGAGACAGGTAAGATTCCCAAGCGCTTTGCATCTCGGCGGCGCACAAGATATCGCGACCAAGGCAAAGCCATTCGGCAGCGGTGGCGTAGTCTTTTGAGCGGCCAGCATCCATGATCCCCTCCGCCCGTTTGCGGCATTGCTCAAAGGCCCACTCTGGATATTCAGTCTTGACAGCCTCGATTACCGGCGTGATATTGTAATACCAGGAGGTGTTATCTACGATCTCCATGGCCTGCGGATACATCTTTTCGTACAGATATACGGCCACTTTGTCCTCTGCGGAGCTGCCGCGAGCAACGGCATCCAGCGCAGCGGGGCGTAACTGCTCCCATTGCTTACCGGTCACCTTCTGGATGGCACGGTAATTTTCCAGGTTTGGGTGTTCATCCAGCGCGCACTGGGCAGCCTGCAATGCCAGGTCCATCTGACCACTCGCCTGCGCCTGGTCGCGCAGCCACTCGGCCAATGCCCCTTTCCCTTGCGTCTCATCCAACGTCAGGGCATACTTTGCCAGGGAAAGCGCCTGCTCGTCGAAGCCATGCTCCGCCATCTTGCGCGCTACGGCGAGGAAATCATCCGGCATTGTGAGCATTTCCATCGCCTCATTCACGGCTTTATCAATCTGATTCAAGCGGATCAGCATGTGGAGATAACTCATAACCTGCCCTTCTGCCTGCGCCAGGTTGAGATATTCCTGGTGCTGCCCCCGCTGATCGAGTATCCGCAGCCGGATCTCGGCCAAGGAATCTGCGTAATCGGGTACCTCGCCTTCCCAGGCCCCTTTTGAGGTGATATTCCCCTGCATGGCCGCGACCAGTGGGGGGTAATCCCACCCTTGTTGTGCGGCTGTTGCCGCCATTTCCAGGGAGACACCACCATAGAGCGATTCGGCGTACTCTTCCAGTTTCTCCGCCCAGTCTTTGCGCTCCTCAGGGGTGAGGTCTGCCGATAGTAGTGCCTCGCTCCACAACTCGGCCAATGGATATGTGAACTCTTCGGCAAAGTCCTCGAACGCCTCGACCACGTACTCATCCAGGCTGTCGATGCCATCATCCCAGGCCTGGGCAGCCGTTTCCAGAAGCACCAATGCGCTACGCGCTTGACCGGCATCCAACAATGCCTGTCCCCGTTCAAGCGCCGGAGTCAACGCCGCCTCTAAGTCGCTGTCGTAAAATTCATCATCATACCAATCATCACCGTGGCCGGTTTGTACAGCAGCACGCACATTTGCTCTGATCTGCTGCCGCAGGAGGTCGAGGTCAACAGGTGGCTGCGGTTGTGCTGAGGATGCAGGAGACGCCGTTCCTCGAGTGCTCAGACGGGATGCTATCCTCTCAAGTGGCTCCAGTATTTCCGGAACGTCTTCGGCCAATTCGAGAAGCAGCGTCACCAATTGTTCACGGTTGAGGGGGGTAAACAGGTCGGCAAGCGACGGACGACAATCCACTTGCTCCGGTTTATGCAGCATGAACAACAAGGCGGCGACAATGTGCTTACAATCTCCACCCCAATCGTATGGGCAGGTACAATACGCTCCGGTAATGTCGTTGCCCTCGAAATCCACCTGAACGAGATAGGGCTCGGACTGGCTGCCTTGTACTTTGGCCGTCAAACGCCCATCCCTCCAGGTGACGGAGAACACATCGCCATTTTCGTAATAGGCTCTGCCGCGCGTATACGAGCGATCCAAAGCGCGGGCGCGGATAACATCTTCCTGCAAGGACGGCACTGCAGCGGATTGGGTCATTGCAACCTCTGGCTCCTACATGATTTCTTCCAACAACTTGTTGACTTCCTCCAAATCGAAATACTCCGGATCGAAATCACCGCCCACCCACTCAAGATACGACTCATGCTCTGGATGGTTGGGATCACGAAGCGCCTCCAGGAATTCCTCATACCCCCATATACCGCCGACATCTTCGAGAGGACAAGCGCGCTTTCCTTTGATACAGCGAGGATAGGTCTCATTGGGGTCGGCCGGCAGAATTTTCTCGACCAGGATTTGATGCTCCCAAGAGTCCCCAAAATCGTATTCGTAGATGAATTTGCTGTTTTCCGCCGGGACAACATCCGCCAGGCGAAATTTGCTCTCGTCAATCACCGGTTCCCAGTCATCTTCTGTGGGAGTGCTGTAATACTCTTCGTTAATGACGAATTGGTGGAGATGGGTGCTATCCCAACCCATCGCCACCTGAATAATGCGGTGAAGTTCTAGCAAGGAAGCATCGGCCGGCACCAGCACGCGTCTCCAGATGGGCGGTTTGCTGCCGCGCAAGGTCACCTTGAGTTGATAGACTTTATCCGCTGACGATTTTTTGGATTTGGATTTGCTACGTGCCATGATTTTGAACCTCCATGGGTATGGGAATTCGGCAAAATACCAGGGGAGAGTGCATCACGCCCGCAATCGGGGGCGCGATACCATCATCCACCAGGCACGGTCATATGTCTTTATTATGCCACAATTCACTCCAATTGACTACGAAGAGGGTATCATGGCAAGCCGGTTTC
>DYKW01000133.1 GCA_020722405.1 Anaerolinea thermophila | reverse complement strand
GCATTTAACAGTCGGGTAGTCCGCTGTTCGCTGACGCCTACTCACCTGCCTTGGCGTCTTAGCGGCTTTGCGTTACATTTTCTCCTATCTGCAACATCTGTGACATCTGTGGACGAATTCCCAAAGATAGATGAGCAGACCGAGTTCCCACATCCGGCTATCCGGTGGCTAAAAAGCCCTACCATTCCCCCAACCATCCTTGACGAATTCAAACTTTACCGATAGGATGACGCTACGAAAAAGGGTCATAGCCATTTCAACATCGGGCAATGCCCCCTTGAGACGGCAAACACTATTTACAGGGAGAACCACATCATGACTGTTGGTGAAATTGGCCTGGTGCAACGGGTTGATATCGAACATGAAATGCAACAGGCCTATCTCGACTATGCCATGAGCGTAATCGTGGCACGCGCCTTACCAGATGCACGCGACGGCTTAAAACCCGTCCATCGCCGCATCTTGTATGCAATGCAAGACCTGGGACTACATGCCAATAGCGCGCACAAAAAATCAGCGCGTATCGTAGGTGAAGTATTGGGCAAATATCACCCTCATGGGGATATGGCCGTATACGACGCCATGGCACGCATGGCACAAAATTTCTCGATGCGCTATCCGCTGGTTGACGGACAAGGTAACTTCGGCTCCATCGACGGCGACTCTCCAGCCGCCATGCGTTACACCGAAGCACGGCTATCTGCGCTGGCACAGCACATGCTGCGCGATATCCAGAAGGATACCGTAGACTTCAGCCCTAACTTCGATGACACCCTACAAGAACCGGTTGTCTTACCGGCAGCCTTTCCCAACTTGCTGGTCAATGGCGCCACCGGCATCGCGGTGGGAATGTCTACCAATATCCCCCCACACAACTTAGGGGAGGTGATCGATGCCCTCAAATTCATGCTCCAAAACTGGCAGCGGCTAGATGACATCTCGGTGGATGACTTGATGCAGTTCATCGAAGGGCCAGATTTTCCCACCGGAGGCGTAATCATCCAGGAGGCCGATAGCAACACCCTGGCCGGCGCGTACGGCTCTGGGCGCGGACAAATCACCGTACGGGCACGCATCCACCTGGAAGATATGGGGCGTGGCCACACAGGGGCAATCGTCACCGAACTGCCCTACATGACGAACAAAACCAGCCTGATGGAGCGCATCGCTTCCCTGGTACGTGATGAACATATCGAGGGAATCAGCGACTTACGAGACGAGTCCGATCGTCAAGGCATGCGCATTGTCATTGAACTCACCAAAAATGCAGAACCCGATGGGGTGCTGCAAGCCCTGTACAAGCAAACCACACTCCAAACAACTTTTGGCATCATCATGTTAGCACTGGTCAATGGGGAACCACGTTTGCTTAGCCTGAAACAAGCGCTACGGGTGTACCTGGAACATCGCCTGGAGATTACCCGCCGCCGCAGCGAGTACGATTTGCGCCGTGCACGTGAGCGTGCCCACATTCTGGAAGGTTTGCGCATTGCCCTGGCCAATCTCGACGAGGTCATTGCTACCATCCGGCATTCACGCACCGTAGAAAGCGCACACAAAAATTTACGAAAAAATTATCGTCTCTCTGATGCACAGGCACAGGCCATTCTGTCCATGCCGCTGCGCCGCCTGGCATCGCTGGAACGCCAGAAAATCGAGCAAGAATACAAAGATGTACGTGCAGAAATCAAAGCACTGGAGAAATTGCTGCACTCACCCAAACTGATGCGAACCACCATCGCCGAAGAACTGGAGGCCATTCGCACCGAATTCGGCGACCATCGCCGCACCCAAATCGTGCATCTGGAAGAGGGCAAATCCGCCTCCAACGCGCTCACCGTTAACGACATGCTCCCCTCCGAACCAACCTGGGTGATGATTTCGAAGGAGGGCTTGATTGCCCGCACGCGCGACGACAAACCGCCGCGCCGTAGTGGCGCCACGGCCCCGCGTTTTCTCTTGCAAACCAACACCCACCACACCTTGTACCTGGTCACGCCCGATGGCAAGAGCACCGCAACGGCCGTGCACGCGCTGCCGACCGGTACTACAACGCAAGATGGCATCCCGCTCATGCAAGTCAACGCCCTCTTCACCAACAACACGTTGGCAGCCGCTTTTAGCCTCCCCCCCATCGACGAAATTCCCGAAGAAAGTGGCTTCGTCATCACGGTTTCCCAACAAGGCATGGTCAAGAAGAGCGCCCTCTCCGAGTTGTCAGGCCCTTCGCCTCAACCCTTTGCGCTTACCCGCATCAACGATGGTGACAGCCTGCTCAGCGTCAATATCACTGATGGTCAGAGTGAGCTACTGCTGCTAACAGCACGCGGCATGGCCATTCGATTTTCAGAAGAAGAAGTTCGTCCCATGGGACTGGTTGCCGTCGGCGTAATGGGCATCAAACTCGAGGCCGGAGACGAGGTCGTTGCCGCGTTGACCTTGCCATCCCCCGGCGATGTCTTCCTGCTGACCGCTAACGGAGGCGGCAAACGGGTGGCCCTGGACGATTTCCCCCAACAAGGGCGCTATGGCAAGGGTGTGATTGCCTGGAAAGTGCCTGCGAAAACCCGTCTGGTCGGAGCAGCAACCGGAAAACCGAACCTTCAGGTCATTGCGCATCTCGAAAAACTGACCGCTAAAGCCCTGAGGTTGGATGCCGCCCCCCTGAAGGGACGCAGCGCGCGGGGCTCACAGGTGGTCTCGTTAAAAGCAGGGGATACCATCACCCATTTGACGGTCCCGTTTACCCCACCCACCTTCAAGGACAAGAAATAAAGCTCGCTTTCCCAAAAAGCAAAAGCGCGCTCTAGATTCGCAGCGCGCGCTTTTTTTGTAATGGCAGCGTTATCCTTACGGGGTTACACTAAAAAACGTATAATGATACTGAATCTTGCCATCCAACAAGCCAATCGTGTCATTGCCGTTACGCACGTTCCCAACTGGCGAAGTGGCTTCCCAGGTCAAGTGACGAGAATTCCCGTTCCCACTGTAACCGGTCAGGGTGAACTTTGCCTGCGGCAACACCTGCTGGAGCAGGGTTGCATACCAGGTGCGCACGTTGATTCTGCCAATCGTCGTGCGCACGGCGTTGACGTGGATGGCGTCCTGGTGGTAAAGGGCAGCGACTTTGTCCGGGTCGTGGGTATTGAGCGCAGCCACCAATTTCTCGCTTATGTCCGGCTCTGGCACCGGTTGGTCACCCCATGGGAAATTGGCAACCACCGTCCATAAGCCAAGCAATCTCGGATGGGCTGCATCCCAACTCCAGAAATTCACCGCCGGCAAGTTCAGGCTGCGAGCAGTATTCAAAAACTCCAGGACCTCTGTTTCCGATGGCGTCCAATTATGCTCGGAAAAGGTGGCCCCGGTAGGGACAATCGGACGGAGGGGGGTACGCCCTTGAAACTCCCGCACCGTCTTGTGCAACTGGGAAGCCGGGTTGGTGTTATGAACCCAATAGACCTGCGGCATGTTGTAATCACAGTAGGTCAGAAATTCTTTCCACGGCAATTGAGGATGATAAGATGGAAAGCGATAAGAACTCAACGCCAGGGGTGTGTTAGGCAACGCTTTTCGCAAGCGCTTCATATAGGTCAGTGCGGCCTGTGCCTTACCCGGCCGCTTGTACTCGGCCTCGGCATTGACGGCAAAGCCATCCAATCCCAGGTCGCTTATCCGTCGGATGGCAATATTGGCCTCTCCCACCGGGTCGTTCCCATAGACATACTGCCAACCCCAGGTCTGAATACCTGCTGCCTTGAGGGCTTGCACAACGGGCGGCACCATGTCTATCTTGTGCTGCCAATCGTAGTTATACGGAGAAACGCCGTTGGCGACCTTAATCAGGACATAGGATAACCCAGCCTGACGCACTGTACGGGCAATGGCCTGCGCATCCCCCCCCTCGCACTGTCTAATTTTCCAAATGTAGTAACCTTTACCGGTGATGCTCATCGAAATCTCCTTTGACCAGGCACTCAAAACCCCAGTCCACGTTCTTTGAGGGAAACATAACGATTGTGACCAATAACCAGGTGATCCAACAACGGAATATCCAGCAACTTACCCGCCTCCCGAATAGCACGCGTAATCGTCACGTCGTCCGGGCTGGGGGTTGGATCCCCGCTAGGGTGGTTATGAACCACGATGATAGCGGCCGCGTTGCGTCGGATGGCTACCCGAAACAACTCGCCAATGCGCACCTGGGCGCTATTCAACGAACCACGATACACATTTTCAATGCTCAAAACTTGATTGCGAGTGTTGAGCAGCAGGACGCGCAACTCCTCTTGCTCAAGAGCACTCATATCGTATTGCACCAATCGAGCGGCATCCTCCGGCCCGGAAATCGTAGGGCGGTCTTCGGGGCTGGAGGCTACCAGGCGGCGCCCCAACTCAATCGCGGCTTTAATTTGGGCTGCTTTGGCTTGTCCAATGCCCTTGTGATTGCGTATTTCATCCAGCGATGCCCGATGAATACCGGCCAGCCCCCCAAACTCATGCAACAAACGCCGCCCTACCTGGACAGCATTCTCACCCTGCACCCCAACCCGTAGCAGGATGGCGAGTAACTCGGCATCGCTCAAAGCCTGCGCGCCCAAGGCAATCAGCCGCTCACGCGGGCGTTCGGATTCTTGCAAATCGGTAATACGATACATGCAGCCCCTCACAATGAGAACATGAAAGAACAAGGCTATCAGGTTCAGTATAGCAGAAATTTTCAATTTGTCATCGCGACATGGTTCAAAAATCCGTAAACACTTACAATCAATTGATGTACTCGTATTTGTTTACCGTCGAGAACGCAGAGAGCGCTGAGATGACAGAACGGGAAAATCTTGACCAGATCAC
>DYKW01000132.1 GCA_020722405.1 Anaerolinea thermophila | reverse complement strand
CTCGAACAGAACGAAACGGGTAAGTTTCTTAGTAGTCAATTGCACAGGTCGCTCCTATATTCCCAGTGCAGAAGGCACTTCGGCCGTTTGTGACAAAATCAGATTCGCTCCGGCACGCACCAGTTCTTCCCGTTCGCCAAAGCCGCACAGTACCCCGATGGCTTGTGCCCCGGCTGCCTGTCCGGTGCGAATATCCACCACTGTATCACCAATCATCACACAGGCCTGGGGAGGCACCTTCAGACGTTCTGCGGCCCATAACAACGGTTCTGGGGCAGGTTTCGTTCGCTTGCAGGTATGTGCCGTAACAACGACTTGAAAATATTGGCGTAGGCCGCATTTTTCCAAGAATTGTAGGGTACCATACTCCCCGCGGGCACTCACCACCGCCAGTGGATAATGTTCCGCCAATTGCGCCAGCATAGCAGGCACGCCAGGCACCGGACGAAAATCGTCATATTCCTTTTGTGGGGCACGGCGAGAGAACATGCGGTACAAACGGTCATCCAATCCCAAGCGGTCGAACAGAGTGTAGAGCGCGTTGCCAGGAGATTCCGCTTTCATTACCAGCCAGCGCGCCAGGGTATGTGCACGCGGCGATGGGATAACCTTGCTCAACCAGCCGCTCAATCGCGCCACATACAAATCATCGGTATCGCTCAAGGTGCCGTCCACATCGAAGCACAAGGCGCGAAGGCGCGTGGTATCCAGTGTTGCGCTCATGGGGTAGAAAGCGCTTGCCACAGGACGTCAGCCAGGGTCTGACTGGGGGTAACAAGCCACACCGTGCGAGTATCGTCCTGGTGCAAACTGCTAAACAACGTATCGGTTTGCCAGGCCCACGAACCACCGTCTACATTTTGGGTGGGGACATCGAAACGCCGGCTGACATAACGCAGCAACGCCCGGCGGAACTCACTGGCTTCTGAAGCATTGTTCCAACGCATATCCAACACCAAAACGTAACCGGCTTCGTCAGGCGCATAGAAAACGGCATAGGCATCGCCCCCCCAGCCATCTGCGGCCTGCAAACCGACGTCTTCCGGCAGGCGGGAAACGTTTTTCCAACCCCGAGAAAGCATTAGATAGGTATACCACTCTCCTAGAGTACCACTATCCACCTTCTGCCAACCTTGCGGAAGGAGAGGCAGCAAGTCCGGCAGGTCAACTTTGAGCGGTACGTCTTCCGGATAGCGTTCAGGGTGCATGATTTGCTCGGTAGACTGAGGCAGGTTGGTGTAGGCGGCATTCACGGCTTCCCATCCCCCTTGATCGTAAAGATACTGGACGAAATCTTTGCCTTGCTGGTAGGGGAATAGGAAATCGGCCTGCATGAAAGTGGGCGCAGCATCGTAAATCGGCGTATCGAAGTTTCTATAAAAATCGGACAAGTCGGTAAAGTCCTGGTCGGTGGCATAAGTATGCAGCCACATTTCTTCAGCCAGTGAAGCGTCTCCTTCAACCAGTGCCAGCACCGCGGCGCAATGTTCGCTATCGGCCTGACATTGCTCATCGCTGACTCCCAGGGCCTCGCCCAACCCAAAGTTCTGATCTTGCAGGGCATGTACAAACTCATGCGCGTAGGTCATGCGTTGCGGGCCGCGGAAGTCCGTATCTTGCACCACGTACATGGCTTTGACTTCGTCGTCGTAAAAGCCGGCGATCTGCTCACTGTACAGGTCTTCCAAAAAGGGCAGCATTTCAAAATCGGGCTGGAGCAATCCAAAGGCACTGAGAGAGAGCACATCATCATGAGATTCTTCGGGCGTGTAATCGACAAGAAAATCTTCGACGACCCGGCGACACAAGGCTTCGGAGGAGTACAACTGCCGTTCGACAGCGTGATCGCGCTGCAGGCCGCGTAAGGTCTGCACCTGAGATTCGATCTCGTCCATTTGGCGGGCAATCTCCGGGGGGAGGTTTCCCTGGGGGGTGGCCTCACCCGCTGCGGGCGGGGTAGGGCTGTTTCCCTCGGGGGGGAGGGTAATCTCTGGGGTCGATATTACCTCTGTGCGGGGTGTGCGTTCCGACCACAAGAGGTATCCGGCTGCGCCGAAGCCCACAACGCTCAAGCACAGGCAGGCTGCGACCGTCAACGTCAGACAAGTCAGGATGAATTTGGTACTGTTTTGTTGATTCATAGGGGCCACCACAAACTGGTAACAATAGAAAGGATGAAAGCAGAAAGACCGCAAAGGCCATACAGTGCGGTAATGCGCCAACCCATTTTGGCCGATTTCTCCTGGGCACGCACTAAATCGGCCTTTTTTTCCCCTTTAGACAGGCGATATACCGTGCGAAAATTTCCGCCTACTTCGAAGAAAACGGGCACGACAGAGATGATAAACAAGACAACACTGCTGAGAAAATACAGGTTGCTGACTTGTGGCAAATCTCCCAACAACAATGCCACTGCGAAAACGATGGCAGAATCGATGCCCAGGACACGCAGGTAGGCTTGCCAAAAAGGAACAGGGGGGGGTGGGGTTGGTTTCATAGCAAATATCTCCAAAGGGATTGTACCCGGCTTTGCATCCTCAGGCAATAGGGTATCCTCTCGATATTCTGGAGACGCTCAGCGTTTTTTACCACAAAAGCACGAAGCCAGAAAGCCTTTCGCCTTGTTCCTGCGTGCTTTTGCAACCTGTCATGTGTGCGTCACGCTTTGTGGCACTGCGCCCACTTAGTTTTTTCAACCATCTGTGTCATCTGTGGACGAATTCCCAACTTCAGGAAAACGGATTTCTTTCCCCAAAAAATATCCGTGTCTTCGCGGCCTTGCGGCTTTGCGTTAAGATTTCGATGGTGTCCTCCGCAACTCAAGAAGATACTCCACCCCAAAATACCGGTTGCAGGTTTGTGGGCTTTAGGGTAGGATTATGACATGCAAATTCGTACATCAAACATGGATGAGGCATTGCTCATCGAACGCGCCTTGCAAGGCGACCTGGAGGCCTTCAACGATTTAGTGCTAGTTTACCAGGACATGGTGTACCACCAGGCCTACCGCATTCTAGGCGAGAGCGATGCCGCTGAGGATGCCACCCAGGAAGCCTTCATCTCGGCCTTTCGAAAATTGGATTCTTTCCGGGGCGGCTCATTTCGCGCCTGGTTGCTGCGCATCGTCACAAACCGCTGCTACGATGACCTGCGCTATCACAAACGGCGTCCGGTGACCGCCCTACAACCAGAAGACCGTTACGGTGAAGAAGTCGAATCGCCGCGCTGGTTGACCGACCCGGTCGAAGGCCCTGAAGACCGCCTACTGCGCAGCCAGTTGAACGAGGCCATTCAACACTGCCTACAAGACCTGCCGCCGGTTTTTCGCGCCGTGGCCGTGTTGGTAGACGTGCAAGGATTGGACTACGCTGAGGCCGCCGAGGCCATTGGCAAACCGGTGGGCACGGTCAAGAGCCGTCTTTCACGAGCACGGGTGCGTTTGCGAGATTGTTTGCAAGGATTTTGGGAACTCTTGCCGGATGCCTTTCGTTTGAAGGCAGAGCGCACACCATGAAAAAACCTTTACCTTCACGAGATTCGAATATTTTATCGGCTTACCTGGATGACGAGATCTCCCCCCAGGAGCGGGCGCGCCTGGAAGATCGCTTGCAACAAAACCCGGACCTACGAGGGGAACTGGAAGCCCTACGGCGTACCCGCCTGATTTTGCGCGCTGCCCCTAAGGTGCGCGCCCCCCGTAATTTCACCCTAACCCCTGAGATGGTCGCGCCACACCCTTCCTTTTGGGGTTGGTTCCGTCCTACCATGCAGTGGAGTGCGGCCGTGGCTTTTGTATTGTTGCTGATGACTATTGCCGGCCAGCGCTGGTTGATGCCTCCCACTTCCTACAACGCAGAACCACCGGCCATGATGATGGCTGAGACCGCCTTTACCGAAGTGCCTGCCGCGGAAGATCTCGTCGAAGAGGCCCCTACCGCAGCGATGGAAAAAGGCATCGCAGCTGCGCCCACCACCGGGACGCTCACATCAACGGAGATGACCCTGCCCTGGCAGTCTATGATGCAAGCCGAGGGCGATGCATCTATCACCCCAACGGTAACGGCTACGACATCACCTTCCACACCACCCACCGCCGAGTTTCCCACAGAAAGGTCTGTGGAGGGCAACACGCCCGCCCCCCCTCCCCCCATAGCTACTTTCCCGTGGCGCAGCCTGCAAATTGCTCTGGGCGTCACGGCTATCCTTTCCGCGCTGGCTGCCTTCCTGGCAGAAAAACGACAATGAGCGAAAACCTGTCCCCAGACGATATCCGATTTTGTATACGTTGCGGCTCACCGCTGGTGAGCCGCTTACGCGCCGGGAAAATTCGCCCCACCTGCTCATCTTGTGGTTGGACATATTTTCCCGACCCTAAGGTGGCCGTAACCGTCATGGTCGTCTCTCAGGGGCGAGTACTGCTCATCCAACGTGTCAACCCGCCGCAAGAAGGGCGCTGGGCTTTTCCAGGCGGATTTCTGGACGCCGGAGAAGACCCGCAGGAAGCCGCTATTCGGGAGTGTCTGGAGGAAACCGGTTTACAAGTGCGCATTACCGAACTTCTGGGGGCTATCGGACGGACACAAACGCCCATTGGCGCGCACCTGGTGTTGACTTATGGCGCGGAAGTCATCGGCGGCACGCTCCAAGCACGCGATGACGCCGGCCAGGCGGCCTTTTTCGCACCGCAGGCCTTACCCGAACTGGCCTTCGAATCCTCGGAAACGATACGGGCTTACCTGAAGCGGGAGGCCAGCGGGCAGCGGACAGCGGGCAGGTAGTCAGCAGCCGGGTGATCAGTAATCCTATTTTTCGCACCTTACCAAGAGAACAGAGAGATAAAGACAAAACCATCAT
>DYKW01000131.1 GCA_020722405.1 Anaerolinea thermophila | reverse complement strand
GGGGAGGCGGCACACCGTCCCGAAGGTTTGAGCGGCTCAACTAGGCTTTTCGAGGGAACCTTCACCCTGCGGGTACTTCGCGGGACGTTTCCCCTTCTTTTGGAGATGATACCTGCATTCTTTCCTTTTGATACAATAGTGACATTATGAGTATGACTCGTGTTCTGATCGTGCATCATGATGGGGCAACACGTTACCGTCTGCGGAGTGCCATTGAAAGTCTTGGCCCGGATTTCTCTGTGGATGACGTGCGCTCTGGTGAAGAGGCTTTTCTTGAATTCATGCGTCAACCGGTGGACTTGCTGGTGGTAGGCTTGTCCCTGTTAGGCATGTCTGGGTTGGAGCTGATTGAACGGGTGCGGGTGCGCAAGAAAGATATTCAGATCATTGCACTTTCTAATGTCCGAACACGTGATTTAGAAAGGAAAGCCGCAACATTAGGCATAGAAACCATTGTACCGGCAGATATCGAACCCGCCAGTTTGGTCGCCCTGATTGAGCGTCTTGTTGGAGTAACAGAAGAAATTCTCATCCCAGAGACACCACAAAGTGAACCGGAGGAACCCGCGCCGGTATTCGGTGAGGCTGCGCCGCCACAGAAACCCGTAATTCATCTGGATGAACTAACACGCCCCAGCCTCTCGATGCCCCTGGCGACTTTACGTCAACATGTTCAGGCTATCACGGTGATGCTGGTGAACGACCATGGACGTGTCTTGGCGCAGGCAGGTGATTTTGCGGATTTAGACTCCGGCTCATCTTTGATGAATGCGTTGGTAACAGTTTTTGGGGCCGGCACAAAGGTCACTCACCTTTTGGGTGGTGGTACGCTCCAGAATTTCTTCGTTCTGAAAGGCGCCGACCAGCATATTTTTCTGCTTTCGATAGATGATACCTTTGCACTTCTCGTACTATTACCATCCGATGCCCCCATCGGTCAAGAGGATGTGCATCCGGCTATGCTACAGACGGCGAGTGCTTTGTATGCCTTGTTTAGTAATCTGGGCTTGTTGGAAAAGGAAGAGACCGCGACCGTTCCTTTACCACAAACTGGTTCACTCGATGCCTCCCTGTTGGCTGAACTCACAGATTCTGATGAGAATCTGGCTGCCTTGTTTGAGACGGCGCCCTCTCATCTGGAAGCCACCGATGCCGACGAGTTTTGGTCTGCTATGACCGAAGAAGAGGGTGCGGGCACTGTCTCGCTTAATCTGCCGGACGCGCTCTCTTATGAAGAAGCCCTGCGCCTGGGATTGGTGCCAAAAGACGAGGAAACTTCTTAGAGGCTGATAAGGCTGAGATGGGTATTTTCTCAAATTCTTGGGACAACCCAAAAATCTTGAAACTTTAACGCAATCCCCATTCTGAAGACTTAGCCGCGAAGGCGCAAAGGCAAGCGACAGGCGTCATCCGTCAGCTTTTAGCCTTCAATCGTTCGGTGTAGGCAAAAACCTTTCGCCCCCACCAGGCCAAAAAACCTTTTGCATCTATGACTACCCAACTAGCCGACTACGTGACTGAGCGACTATGCGACTTATTTTCAGAGCAGTTACGTGAAATACCCTAAAAAATTTCTCTTCCCCCCTTGCCACATCATCTTCGTTTGTGATACAATCATGCCCGCCTTGCGAAAGGCGATCTCTTGGGGCGTGGTGCAACGGCAGCACAGCGGACTTTGGATCCGTTGATTCTGGTTCGAATCCGGACGCCCCAGCCTTCTTTTTTACATGATCGATTCTGTTGATCCCTGTTATTCATATTGTTTCCAATCTGAGAGCGTCGTATCCCTATTTTGGGGTGCGATGCTTTTTTTGATTTATAGGAGGTTACCATGAGCATACAAACCGTTATCATGGCTGCTGGCAAGGGGACGCGTATGCACTCTGATTTGCCAAAGGTTTTACACCCTATTTTGGGCAAACCAATGTTGTGGTACAGCATTCAAGCCGTACGTGAGGTGCAAGATGCCCTGCCCGCGGTTGTGATAGGACATCAAGCCGAGGCGGTGCGTCAAGCAGTAGATGGTTTGGCACGTTTTGTGGTTCAGGAGAAACAAGACGGAACAGCCCATGCCGTGTTACAAACCCGCACCGTACTAGAAAATCAAGCAGATATCATCCTGGTTACCAGTGCAGATATGCCGCTGATTAGTGGGGAAACCTTGCAAACCCTGGCAGAAACACAGCGCACCCACAGCGGCCCAATGAGCCTGTTGGTTGCTGAAGCCCAAGACGCCCGTGGCTTTGGACGTATTTTACGGGATGAAAATGGCATGGTGCAGGCGATCGTAGAGGAGACAGATGCCACTCAAGAACAGCGCGCCATTCGTCTGCTCAACGTGGGCGTATATGCCTTCGATGCCGCCTGGCTGTGGGAAAACTTGCCGCGTGTGCCCGTTTCGCCGAAGGGCGAATATTACATCACTTCGTTGATAGACATGGCCGTGTCTGCTGGCCAACAGGTGCAGCCTGTTGTGCTCTCCGATTTGGATGAAATCATTGGCGTCAACACGCGTGTCCACCTGGCAGAGGCGACCGCTGCCATGCAGCGACGCATTAACCGCCGCTGGATGCTCTCCGGCGTGACGATGATTTCTCCGCAAGACACCTGGATCGAACCACAGGTGACATTGGGACAGGATACCATCTTGTGGCCCAATACACACCTCAAAGGCCGCACAACGGTTGGCCAGGGCTGTGAAATTGGCCCCAACACTATCGTTCAAGACACGGTCATTGGAAATCGTTGTAAAATTGTAGCCTCAGTCCTTGAAAGTGCCGTGTTAGAAGATGATGTAGATATAGGGCCTTTCGGGCATTTGCGCAAAGGTGCGCACCTGGCGCAAGGTGTACACATGGGCAATTTCGGTGAGGTCAAGAATTCTTATCTTGGCCCGGGATCCAAAATGGGGCATTTTTCTTACCTAGGAGATGCCACGTTAGGACCGAATGTCAATGTTGGGGCGGGTACGATTACCTGTAACTACGATGGAGAGCGCAAGCATCCAACGACTATCGGCGCAAATGCCTTTATTGGCAGTGATACGATGTTAGTTGCTCCCGTCATCATTGGAGACAACGCTCGTACCGGTGCCGGGGCAGTGGTAACCCGTAATGTCCCGGAGAACTCACTGGCGGTTGGTGTGCCGGCGAGGGTAATAAGGAAGTTTGAAAACCGTGGGAAGTGACCCTCTCTTAGTAGGATTTGCTTTACTGTTGCTGTTTTTGTTGGATACTTGGGTGATGGTGGCCTCTGTTAGCCTGCATCACACCTCGCTTTCTCGCCTGGTGGGGCAAATGGACATTGGGCAGGGGCCCGGACAACGGGCCTTGAACATGTTGATTTCTATCCGGCGGCGTGCCATGCTCACTTTGCGGTTACTGCATATTGTGATTTTGGCTGTGATTACACTGCTGGCATGGCAATTACTGGTCTCCAGGCTGCTGCTTTGGGCTGCCCTGCTGATTCTTGCGTTGACGCTTGTTTTATTGGCCTTTTGGGAAGAAGGACTCTCTAAGCATGTCGAAGCGCGTCCCGTACATTACCTGATGCACCTGGAAAGTACCATTCGACTGGCTGTTACCCTGTTTTCTCCCTTCACGTTACTCATGTCGCTTGACAAGGAGGCCGGTGATGAGGCAGAAGCCATTTCCCCTTTTGTGACCGAAGATGAATTGAAAAACCTGGTGGATGCTGGTCAACAGGAAGGCGTTTTAGAGCAAGACGAACGCCGCATGATCTACTCCATTTTCGACTTGGGAAATACGCTGGCACGTGAAGTGATGGTGCCGCGTATTGATATTCTGGCGTTGGACGTCAACACGTCCCTGCAGGAGGCCGCCGGCGTCTTGCTGGAATCCGGCTATTCTCGCCTTCCGGTGTACGAAGATTCAATCGACCACATCCTCGGCTTGTTGTATGCTAAGGATTTGTTGGCGGTCTGGCTGCAGGGAGATGCTTCTCAAGACCTGAGAAGTTTGTTGCGGCCAGCCTATTTTGTCCCTGAAGCAAAAACGGTGGACGCGTTGCTTTCTGAAATGCAGGCGCAACGTATTCACATGAGCATTGTCGTGGACGAATATGGGGGGGTGGCCGGGTTGGTTACCTTGGAAGATATTGTTGAAGAAATTATCGGCGATATCCATGACGAATACGACCAGCAAGAAAGAGTTTTGGTGCAACAAATCTCTCCTGACGAGTATCTCTTTGCCGGACGCGTAGATTTGGACGATTTTAACGAACTGCTTCAGGTCAACCTGTCTGACGAGGAATCCGATACCCTGGCGGGATATATCTACACCCAAATGGGGCGGGTACCCGCCGAGGGAGAGCGCCTATTGGTAGATGGCCTGGAATTGATTGTCGAAGAAGTTTCTCGCCAACGTATCCGGATGGTGCGGGTGCGTCGAAGTAAAGCCGCGGCATCCCCGGCACCGGAAGAACCATCAGAAACGTGATTTTACGGAAAGGAAAATCTCCGTGCTTGAACACCCCCTCTCTGACGAAACCATCCAAAAACTGATTGCACGTGCTGCTCAGGTGCGGCACAATGCGTATGCCCCCTACTCGCATTATCCGGTGGGCGCCGCTCTTCTGGCCGACGATGGCACCATTTACACCGGCGTCAATGTCGAAAACGCCGCCTACCCCAGCGGTATGTGTGCCGAACGCAACGCCGTCTTCCACGCCGTTACCGAAGGCCGTAGACACTTTCAAGCCTTGGCGCTGGTTACCGATAACGGTGGTTCTCCGTGTGGCGCTTGCCGCCAGGTGTTATCCGAATTTGGATTGGATTTACAGATTTTCATTGCCGATGGAAATGGCAACCTGCAAGAAGTCATGACCTTGCGGGATTTGTTGCCACGTGCCTTTACCCCTGCGGATTTGCCGCCCCAATAGGTATCTGATCTGAAAATAGATTT
>DYKW01000130.1 GCA_020722405.1 Anaerolinea thermophila | reverse complement strand
GGTAGTTGGGTAGTTCGGTAGTTTTGCATTTTGCACTTTTCACTTCACACTTTTCACTTTACACTCTACACTTTTCACTTCACACTTTTCACTTTACACTCTACACTTTTCACTTCACACTTTTCACTTTACACTCTACACTTTTCACTTCACACTCTGCATTCTGCATTTTGTGGTCGGGTGGATCACTGTTTGCTGACGGCTGTCATCTGCTTTTGCGTCTTTGCGATTTTGCGTTCAGGCTTCGAGGTTTTTTAGGGTAGCTCAAAAACTTCGAGAAGATACGGTCACTCGTACAAAAACAAGAGGCGTAGGATTTGCCGCCATTACAACTCGCTGGTCATAATCAAGAGGGGTTTCATTTCGAAACTTTCGTATTTTGGCCGATAGCGCTCTGTGTTGTAGAACTGCGCCACATCCACAACCTTCTTGCGGCTGGTGATGACTTCAATCGGTACGTTGTCGTAGCGTCCATTTTTCAGCACGACCAGCCGTCCGTGAATGCCTTTCAGGAGCAGGTCAAGGGCCAGGTTGCCAAAGGCCATGGGGACGATAGAGTCGAGCGCGTCCGGTTCACCGCCGCGCACCATGTAGCCCAGTTTTTGGTTGATGACGTTGACCGTTTGACCGTTGTTGAATTGCGGAGAGCGCTCTTTCAATTCTTCCGACACCAAATCGCCGATGCCGCCCAGTTTGGCGTGTCCGTAGGCGTCCGTTGTGCGGTCTTTGAAGATCATTTGTCCGCCTTTGAACATGGCGCCCTCGGAGACTAGCACAATGGCATAGTGGCTGGGGTTTTTGCGGCGGTCGTAACTCAACAAATCGGTGAGGTGATCTATGTCGAATTCGTACTCCGGGATAACGCAGCGATGGGCCGCGCCGGCCATGGTGGGCAGCAAGGCGGTAAAGCCGGCATAGCGTCCAAAGACTTCCAACACCATAAAGCGCTCGTGTGAACCGGCGATGGTGCGTAAACTGTTGGTTAGCGAGATGGTGCGGGTGATGCAGGTGCTGAATCCGATGCAATAATCCGTGCCCGGCACGTCGTTATCCATTGTCTTGGGGATGGCAATAATCTTGACGCCTTCCTGGTACAGGCGCACCGCGTAACTGAGCGTGTCATCGCCGCCAATCGGGATGAGATAATTCACCCCCAGAAATTCCAGGTTTTTGAGCACTTCCTCGGTCAGGTCGTTTGTATCAGCGGTGTATTTGTCCTTCAAATGTTCTGGGACTTGGGCGCGCGTCACCTTGGTGGGGTTCGTGCGCGAGGTGTGTAAGAAGGTGCCTCCCGTGCGGGCGGCACGGTTGACGATGTCTTCGCTCAGTGTCTGGAAGTTTTGGCTGTTATCGGCGTTTTTATCGCGCACGAGGTCTATTAAGCCTGCCCAGCCGTGGCGGATGCCGATGACTTGATATCCTTCCCGCAGGGCGCGAATCGTGACGGCGCGAATTGCCGGGTTGAGCCCTGGCACGTCACCGCCGCCGGTTAGAATGCCAATAACTCCTTTGCTCTTTGTCATATTTGCCTCCAAGAGTGACGTGATTTGGTTAAATTTGAGTCGAACACAGATTTCATCGCAGCGCCGGAAAGGGCGCCGAGAGACCTAATCAGGACTTTCACCGGGCGGCCCCAAAATGGGAGCCACCCGGACGGAGAGAAAAATCGCAACCGACTATTCATCCACAGATGTCGCAAATGACGCAGATTGGATACGAAAAATTCGCATTTTCCCAGTGCTCGTTCGTGTCCTAATGGCAGGGCTCATCCCCCACCGGAGCGCAGCGAAAGTGGGTCGGCTACAGTACTACGGGTAGGGCAGCAAATGGAGGTCGGCGATAAACCGATAGTCGCGCTGATTCTTGGAAGCAAGGGGACAGTCTCAACTTAATGCTGTGGCGGTGATCAGCGCGTCTGCGATAAACAAGCCGTGACTCAAACGATACTGTTGTAGTAATTCAACGGCTTTGTCGGAGATGGTTTCGTCGATCCTGATGACCTGGAAACGCTTGAGGAACTGTTCCAGAGTATGCAATTCAGCCTTGTTACGGCAGCCAACAATTAACTCCATGTGCGTAACGATGCTTACGGCTAGCCCTGTGCTACGCTCGAGATTTTGGAGATAGTCAATAGCCTCCTTGACGTTACGGCCGGCATCAATGAGGATATCCGTGTCTACGACAGTGAGCCCCGTCACAGATTTAACTCCATTCACGCGTTCTCACGATACGGACCCAGGCACTGCTGTCCGTCATCTCTGTGCGATCGCGCCACATGCCGATAAAGGGATCGTTTTCCAACGGTGGTAAAGCGTCTACATCTTCAGAGGACTCTTGAGTATAGCGAAGGCGCAAAAAGGTGATAAAATCGGCCACCATTTGTTGTGCCACTGGAGGCAAAGCCATTAAATCATGTAAAATTTGTTCTTGGTTCATCAGGTCACCTCGTTAGAATAGCACAGTTGGAAACGTGGCTTTCCATAACAACAAATTATACTATCTTGTTGTCGGGAGAGGTCAACCCCGGCACGTGATCATAGCGTCCCAACAGGCAATTTGCCGCAACGTGCACATGTGGCAAAGCCGTAATTTTTATGGCTTGGCAAACACGATAACGTAGTAGCCGAAGTTATCGAAGAACGCGTAGGCCACACCAATTTCAGTATAGGTGGTGGTGAGCAAGTTTTCGTTGTGCTTGGGTTCAACTTGGTTAGTTGCCCACTGGTTGATGACACCTGGACCATCCAGGGGTGGCCAACTGCCGTACGCATTTTCTGTGACCTCGGCGGCTTGATAGCCGGTGTCCGCCACGCGGTCAGCGGGAGTAGAACCATCTGAGCCGGTGTGGTAGAACAGCCGATTGCAAGCCATGTCGTACGCGTGGCGTTGTGCTGCCTGTGAGAGTTTGTCGTTGACAGGCAGGGCCGGCAGGTTGTTTTGTGCCCGGTAAGCGTTGAGTGCGTTGAGCATGGCCGCCACCTTGGCGGGATCGGTGGTTGCCGCGCAGGCTGGGGTGACGGTATTGCCCTGTGCGCCCGGCGTATTGGTAGCCGTGGAAGCGGGCGTGGGGGTAAGCGTGCTGCCGCTCGCCGGTGTGGGGGTCCCTGTGGGGGAGGGGGTAGGGGTGGCAATGCCTTTCACGCCGGTGGCAACGTTGATGATTGCCCACAGGCGGCTGTCCTCGTCGATGGCGATGACCAACCCCTTGGGGTTCTTGATAACGAAGTTCCCCTGATAGGTATTGGGGTCCGCAGGTGCCTGCAGGCGTAGTGAGAGGTCAACCGTGCTGCCAGGCAAGGTAACGGGCAAACTAATGGGCGTAGTAAAGCCCAGTCTATCGCCGGAGTAATAATCCAGCGTGTAGTCCGGTCCCCAGATGCAGGTGCCCGCATTCCGTATGCGCCAGGTTTTGGTGAAAACCATACCGGCTTGAATGGTGGCGTTATCTGGGATGCTAACGTCCGTCACAAAAGCGCCTTGATTGGTGCAATCTGCGGTATTCGTTGGCGGTAGGGGCGTTGCGCTGGGTTCAGGCGGTACGGTAGCCGTGGGTGGCAGGGTGGGCGTATCGGTCGGCACCGGGGTGGGGCTAGGGAGGGGTGTATTGGTTGGTGCCGGGGTATTGGTCGGCGTCACCGTAGGCGTTTCGGGGGTTGGCGTGGCCTTCCCTCCGCAGGCTGTCAACAACAAAGTAAGCAGCAGTAAGGTCAGAGTTAATTTTCGGAGCATGGTTTCCTCCTAAAAAGATAGAAACTGGAGTTTGACGCAACGGGTGAATAGCCGAAAGAACATTCCATAATAATCCACAGATGGAATACAGATTTTTGAATCATCCTCCGGTGAAGACCCGTGTAAATCTGTGGTCGAATGAGAACTGAGAACGCCAGCCTCCAGATAGAAAAACATTGTGCGCGTCATTATACCCGTAAATTCCCGAAGGGTCGGATAGTTTACTGTATCTGCGCCACCGCTGTATGCCTTGCTGCAGATTTTTTTAAAAGAAAAATCCCCCGATAGGTCATCGGGGGGGCGTTGTGGACGGATTTTCAGGCAGCCAGTGGCGATTGGTGGGACAGTGAGCGCTCCATTTGACGGATGACCATGACCACTTTGCCTTGTACGCGCAGATGGCGGGGGTCGTCAATCCAAATGGATTGCATGGTGGGGTTGGCAGGCTGTAAACGGACGCGCTTGCCTTCGCGATAAAAGTACTTGAGGGTAGTTTCGTCTCTATCCTCCAGCCAAATGGCCACCATGTCACCGTTGCGGGCTTCGTTGGTGCGCTTCATGATGACGATATCCCCGTCGTTGACCATGGCATCGATCATCGAATCGCCCTGAACTTCCAGCGCGTACAGGTCATCCAACGCTTCTCTGCCCGGCAGCAAACTGCGGGCTACTTCGATAGCAGTGCTTTCATCATCGAAGTAATTGAAATCCGAAGCCGGTACCGGCACCGGCTCGCCGGCAAAGATACGTCCAACCAGTGGAATGCGGAAGATTTCTTCCACGCGTTGCTGGGCGTTTTGCAGGTTTTGTTTGGCTTGTTGCATTGGGCGGTTAGATGCGCTTTTTAGTAACCGAATGCCGCGCGACAGTCGGTCTTCGCGTGCAATGTAGCCTTCTTCCTGCAATTGGTTGAGATAGTAATTCACCAGCGAAGTGGACTGAATGTTCGTCAGTTCTCCAATCTCTCGAATGGTGGGCGGGTAACCGTTCGCCTGTTGGAAGTTTTCTAAAACTTGTAAAATTTTGCGATGCCGGTCGCCTAGCCCGGGCTTGCGTTTGCGGGCCATCATAAGGCTTTCTCCTTACTCAAGTGTGCTGATTTTTTGCCCATTTGTGCTAACAATATAACAGAACATGCGTTCTGTGTCAAGTGTTTTTTTGCAACAGCAGCAATTCCAAATCTAAAACCCTTTGCCACTGATTTCACGGATTTTGACCGATT
>DYKW01000129.1 GCA_020722405.1 Anaerolinea thermophila | reverse complement strand
GAATGACTTTCCAGATTCTCTGCGTTCTCCGCGGGCTCTGCGGTAAACAGATACAAAAAAAGCAGGGTGCCGAGATTGGCACCCTGCTAGGGGATTCAAGGCTTACTGCTAGAATACGTCGTCTTCGTCTTCATTCGCCGCTAATTCGTCCAGGCTCTCGATGTCTTCTTCATCTGAGTCTTCGACAACCAAGGCATCTGTGGTATCGATGTCTTCTTCATCTGAGTCTTCGACAACTAAGGTCCCCGTGATATCGATGTCTTCTTCATCTGAATCTTCGACATCTAAGACACCCGTGATATCGATGTCTTCTTCATCTTCCGGCGCTTCCTCTTCATCAACGTCTTCTTCCAGGTCTTCCTCTTCAATGTCATCTAGATCTTCCAATTCATCCAGGCCATCCAGGTCATCCAGATCATCCAGGTCATCCAGGTCATCAAGTTCTAGTTCGTCTACGTCTTCGGCGATGACATCAGGAGAAGGCGTGTTGGGGTCTTCCTCAGCTGTTACGAGTTGTTTTTCCTTGGAAAAGCGTCCTGGTTCAAAACCGGTGCCGGCGGGAATGAGTTTGCCGATGATGACGTTTTCTTTTAGGCCATAGAGCGGATCTTCAGCACCGGCAATGGCTGCGCCGGCCAGCACTTTGATGGTATGCTGGAAGGATGCTGCGGAGAGAAAAGATTCGGTGTTAAGCGATGCCTTTGTGATCCCCAGCAATACTTCCACAAATTGTATGGGTTGTTTGCCCTCTGCAAGCAGTTCTTTGTTGCGCTGGCGAATTTCTAGTCGGTTGACGATATCACCAGGTAGGTATTCTTTTGCGTCACCAGGGCGCACGACTTGCACTCGTGACATCATCTTGCGAATGATGACTTCAAAGTGCTTGTCGTTGATATTTTGCCCTTGGGAGTGGTATACCTTTTGTACTTCGGATAGGAGATATAATTGGCACTTTTCTCGTCCCTGGATGTGCAGGATGCGGTGTGGGTTGAGAGAGCCCTCGGTGAGTGGTTGTCCGGCTTCTACGTGTTGGCCATCTTTGATCACCAGCCGGGCAGATGTGGGAATTTCATATTCCACTTCTTCACGATGTTCATAGGCCACCACAATTTTGCCATCTTCCATGCGTACACGCCCCGCGTTTTGGGCACTAATTGTGTTCTCGTCCAGTTGTGCTAGAGGCTGCCCTGGCTTAACCTCGTCGGTTTCTGATACCAGAATTTCCCACCCATCGGGAATTTCATAGGCATCTTGCACCATTTCACTATGAACAATGCGTACCAGTCGCAAGTCGCTATAGCGATCGGATTGTTCGATGTGTGCTACACCACTGATTTCGCATACCACAGCCTCGCCTTTGGGGGTTTTGCGGGCTTCAAAGAGTTCTTCTACACGTGGCAAGCCGGTGGTAATGTCACCGCCGGAAGCAACACCACCGCTGTGGAAGGTGCGCAGCGTCAACTGCGTACCAGGTTCACCGATGGATTGTGCGGCGATAATGCCGACGGTAGCCCCTAATTCGACTAGTTCGCCGCGTCCCAGATCCATGCCATAACAATAGGCACACACCCCGTGATGCAATTCACAGGTCAGCGGAGAGCGTACTTTTACTTCTTGAATGTTTGCCTTGATGATACGACGAGCGACCTCTTTTGTGATGAGTGTATTTCGTTCGTAAAGTATCTCGCCAGTTTCGGGATCGACCACAGGGCTGGCGATCATACGCCCAAATAGACGAGTACTCATGGATTGGTTCGCGACATCATCGTTCGCGCGAATCCAAATGCCATCTTTGGTGCCACAATCTTCTTCATTGATGATGACATCTTGAGCAACGTCTACTAGACGACGGGTAAGATAACCGGCGTCTGCTGTACGCAGAGCGGTGTCGGCTAAGCCTTTACGGGCACCATGCGTGGAGATGAAGTATTCCAGGGCAGTCAGGCCTTCACGGAAGTTGGAGCGGATTGGCAAGGGGATAATGCGCCCTGATGGGTCGGCCATCAAGCCACGCATACCGGCTAACTGGGAGATAGGCCCAAAGCCACCTTTGGTGGCGCCAGAACTTGCCATGGTAGCCAGATTGCCGTTGGGATCCATGTTTTCGCGCACAGCCTGGGCTACACGGGTTGTGGTGCGTTGCCAGATCTCAATCAAGTGTTCATTCTGTTCTTGCTCGGTTAGCAGCCCGCGGCGAAAATCTCGCTCCACGCGCTCGGCTTCCTTGAGTGCCTCAGCTACAATGGTTTCCTTAGTGCTAGGCACAGAAACATCTGATACGGCGATAGAGAACCCAGAGCGAGTGGCGTACTCAAAACCGATGTCTTTGATGTCGTCGGCGGCCTTGGTGGTGGCTTTTTCACCGCATACTTCATAAATTTCGGCCACCAACTCTTTTACAGCCCCTTTGTCTAAGGAGTGATTGATAAATCGCACGTTATCTGGCAAAATATTGTTGAACAACACGCGTCCTACCGTAGTTTCCAACCAGCGTTCTTCGGGCGCACTCAGTCGAGAACCATTCTCATCATACCAGGTAGAAGTATAGAGACGAATACGGCTACGCACCGCCACCTGCCTTAATTGATACGCCATGATAACGTCATCAAAATCGTCAAACACGCGCCCATTTCCGGGATGATCTAGAGTGTCCTCGGTCGTTAGATAGTAAATGCCGAGTACCATGTCTTTGGATGGGCTGATGATCGGTTCACCATCGGCTGGTTTGAGCAGGTTACGCGATGCCAGCATTAGATTACGGGCTTCTGCAACGGCTTTTTGAGATAGCGGCACGTGAACAGCCATTTGGTCGCCGTCAAAGTCGGCGTTGAATGCTGTCGTTACCAACGGATGTAGTTGGATGGCGCTGCCTTCGATCAGGATAGGTTCAAAGGCCTGAATACCTAGCCGGTGTAGGGTTGGAGCACGGTTAAGCAGTACTGGGCGTTCGCTGATAACTTCTTCTAGAACTTCCCAAACCTCAGGGCGGTTGCGTTCAATGAGGCGTTTGGCACCTTTGATGTTATTGGCATACTCATTTTGCACCAGGCGGGAGATCACGAAGGGACGATATAGTTCCAGCGCCATGGTCTTGGGAAGACCACATTGGTGGATCTTCAACTTTGGGCCGACAACGATGACAGAGCGCCCAGAGTAATCCACGCGCTTGCCGAGCAGGTTGCGGCGGAAGCGTCCCTTTTTGCCCTTGAGCATATCGCTGAGCGATTTCAGTTCCCGGCGTCCTCGTCGAGAGAGTGCCTTGCTGCGTTGCGAATTGTCGATTAGTGAATCAACCGCTTCTTGTAACATGCGTTTTTCATTGCGCACAATAACATCCGGTGCACCTAATTCCAACAGACGTTTCAGGCGGTTGTTGCGATTGATGACGCGACGGTATAGGTCATTCAGGTCGGAAGTGGCAAAACGACCACCATCCAGTTGTACCATGGGGCGCAAGTCGGGTGGAATGACCGGCAAAACCGTCAAAATCATCCACTCTGGACGATTTTGGGAGCGTCGGAAGGCTTCGACAACCTTTAGACGTTTAGTGGCGCGTTTACGTTTTTGTTTGCTGCGCGTGGTGCGAATTTCATTCCACAGTTCCTCGGATAGTTTGTCCAGGTCAAGACGGCGCAGGATGTCGTAGATGGCCTCAGCACCCATGTCGGCGCGGAAAACCTGTCCCCAACGGGAGCGCAGCTCTCGGTAGCGCGCTTCTCCGATGAAAGTAAGGGGCTGCAATTCCAGTAATTCATCACGTAAGTGCAGGTAATCGTTGCGGCTCTGGACGTTTTCATCTTCTTGTTGTTCTAGAAGTTCTTTGGTTTTGCTTTCCAGTGTGGCGCGCAGGTTTTCAATCTCTGTTTGAATGTGTTCTTGTTCACGCTGGCGCTCATCGCGTAGGTCGTGTTCCAGTTTGTCGAGAGATTCTTTGACAAATTGTTGTATGCGACCAATATGCTGGGCGCTGATGGTTTCGCCTGCTTCGGCAATCAAGAAGTCGCTACCAGGGAAAACGATTGCGGCGCGAGTGGTTTCTCCCATGTGGGATTGTAGATCGATCTCAAGTTGTTGACCGTGTTGCATAATTGGCTGGATCTGTTCAGCCAATAGTTCATCATAGTGGGTTTCCAATTCAGCGCGACGATTTTGTAGTTCGGTAATTTGTTGTTCAACAGATGCTCGTAACTCGGCCAGCCGTGCGTTTTGAAGGTTTACCATCCCACGTTCTAAGGCGTTGGCTTTTTCTTCGAGGCGTGCTAATGCTTTCTGGCGAGCATTTTCATCAACGTAGGTGATAACATACTGAGCAAAGTACAATACTCGGTCTAATTCTCGACGTGAGATATCGAGAAGCAATCCCAGGTAGGATGGAATGCGACGAGAATACCAGACATGGGCCACCGGCGTGGAAAGTTCGATATGCCCCATGCGTTCTCGGCGTACGGAAGAACGTGTTACTGTAACGCCACATTTCTCACAAGTGATTCCTTTGTAGCGAATGTTTTTATACTTACCACAATAGCATCGATAATCCCGAGTGGGGCCAAAGATTGCTTCACAAAATAGGCCGTCTTTTTCTGGGCGTAGGCGACGGTAGTTGATGGTTTCTGGTTTTAGCACCTCACCGTAAGACCAACTTCGGATCATCTCTGGAGATGCCAGATTGATGCGTAATGCAACGAGTTCTTTTGTTTCCACGCGCGAGCCTCCTAGAAATCTGTCCTTACAAGATATTTTGACAATGTCAGATTAAGCAGTCGTCCTATAAAGTCCTATGCTTTTTGTTGCTGCGAACGAAGTGCCTGCCCCGAGCGGACTCCCGGTTTGCAAGGGGATTGCTTTGTTGTACAGAACGCGCCTTGCCATGACAACGACATTGTTAACATAGACAAACAAAAGCAAGCGCGTGAAAACTTTCGCTCTCAGCGCTCGCTGCAAATTATGGTATTCATATTGGATTTGCATGCAAAGGCATTATACCAACGGTAGGTGCCTTTAGTCAAGCGCAACAGCAATTCCAAATCTGGAGCAAGAAAAGCCAGAAAACAAAGGCCACAGATTTACACGGATTC
>DYKW01000128.1 GCA_020722405.1 Anaerolinea thermophila | reverse complement strand
CCAAATCTGGAGCAAGAAAAGCCAGAAAACAAAGGCCACAGATTTACACGGATTCACACAGATTTTTTAAACCAATCGGTGAAATTACGTTTTCGCGCCAAAATCGGCATGTATCCAGAAGACCTTTGCGTCTTGGCGACTTTGCGTTAAATTTCAACGCTAAGACGCAGAGCCACAAAGAAAATTACGTTTTAAGTCGCGTAGTTGTTTAGTCACGTAGTCGAATAGTAGGGGCGAAAGACTTTTCGCCCGTGAAAGGTTTTCGCCCATGCCTGTCACCTACCTTCGCGTCTTCGCGACTTTGCGTTAAGGTTTTAACACTTTGGGGTTACCCAAAAATTTGAGAAGATACGTGAGGTTTTTATTGTCTCCTATGGTCTCCCCTTGCGCTTACGATGTGGCCGATTTTTTCTCCAATCTGTGTCATCTGCGACATCTGTGGACGAGTTTCTAAAGCCAGGTAACCATTACCATTTTCAAGATTGAATTTGAAAGGCGCTGCCACTTTCATATCGCCGTAGGCCGCGGTAGAAAATCGTCACACTAAGCACCAGTAAAATCAGCGCCCCCACCAGCATTTGCAGTAAATGTGACCAGGTGAAGGCGCGCACGAATTCCGCCGGTACAGCCCCCATCAACGCAGCCGGCAGGATGGTAAACAGGAGAAATTTGGCCGTCCCATCGAAGAGGGTAATGGGGTAGAGAGCGAACGAGAGCATGGCATTGACCATCAGATCAACGAAAGCGCTCACGTAGCCCGACCAGAAAGACAAACTGTGCAAGAGCACCATGAATGACAGGAGAATTGCAGCCGAAATGCTGACACCGGTAATGAAACGCAGGCTACTTTGTATATTGACCTGTCCGGAAAACAGGAAACTCAGCACGCCATAGGTGATATCCCCCAGCCCACTGGTGATACTACGGCTCGCCAGGGTGTGTATGAGCACCGGACGCGGCAGTGCCAGGTAATAATCCAACTGTCCCTGGGCGATGACATCGCTGAGGGTGCGCGCGTTGCCGAAAAGGAAGACCACCAACCCAAAAGCGGCCGAGCTAACCCCAAAGACCAGGAACATCTCGTCCAGCCCCCAACCGCGAATTTCCTCAAAGCGTTGAAAGAAAATCACCCATGCGGCAAAGTAGATGCTGTTATTGAGCATCATCCCCCCAATCTGGCCGAGAAACGCCACGCGATATTCCATGGCGGCCTGTAAATTGGTGCGCCACAAGGCAGTCAGGAACTTCAACTCTCGCATTTCAGCCTCCGTTGATTGCCAGACGGCGCAATCCGAGACGATAGAACAGCACCAGCAAACCGCCCAGAATGAACAGCCAGAATATCTGGATGCTCATTGCCCGCCAGAAGCGTTCCCAGGTGGGTTGCACGAACAGGCGTGCCGGTATGTACATCATCGCTGCAAAAGGCAGTTTGTAAACGATGTTTTGCAGCCAGACGGGATAAAAATCTAGCGGAATCAACATGCCCCCCAAGACAAAGACCATTTTTTGATAAATCCAGGTGAACGGCGTTACTTCCTCGGTAATGAAAGCAGCCAGCCCGATCAGCGCGTTGACGCAAAAGTGCAATAGCCAGGCACCTGCCAGCGCCAGAAATGTGCCAGGCCAACCCCATACGATGGGCGGTGGCCCCAGCATGACCCATACCAGCGCCCCACCAAACAGGGCGTTGGTACCCATTTGCGGCAGGCTTTCCCCTAACCCGATACTCAACTGGTACAGCAGGAAATCGTAAGGCTTGTTGAGCAAGTAGGCAATGGAGCCGTCTTTGACGGCCGCGGAAATCACACCATCCAGGCGCGGGCGTCCCAATTCCAACGTCTCGGCCAGCATCAAGTACCACAGGGTATCGTGCAGGCTCAGCCCGTTGATGATTCCCTGCCCATTGATGGTATAGACCGTGCGCCATAACTGCAAAAAAATCCACAGGAACATCACCACCATCAGGCTGCGTCCCATGAAGTTGAGCGGGTACGCCAGGCTGTTGATGAGTTGGGTGCGAAAGATGGCTACGTATTTGCGCATTTTTTTCAGCCTTTTGCCAGATGTTGGTGGGCCACAACGGCTTGCCCAAAAGCGACGCCACCGTCGTTCGTAGGCACCTGCCGGTGAATCAGTACATCGAAGTCATCGTTACGCAGCATTTCGACCGTGCGTCCCAGCAGCACCGTGTTTTGCCATACTCCTCCACTCAACGCCACGTGCCGAATGCCATACATTGTGCGAATGCGTTGGGCAACCTCGTAGACTGTCATCGCCAACGTGTTGTGAAAACGCGCTACGATAATGGCTTTTGGTATGCCATGGCGTAAATCTTCCACTATGTGCCGAATCATCAAGAGGGGGTCAAGCAAACCATTGGTGATCAGCATCGGGTACATGCCGAACTCCTGATTCGCGGCACAGGCTTCTAATTCCAGCACGGTTTGATTTTGGCAAGTACTTTCGTGCCGCACGTCTAACAAGGAAGCAATCGCATCAAACAGCCGTCCGACGCTAGATGTTGGGGGAGTGTTGACTCCCTGTTCCAATTGTCGCTGCAAGATGGGGAGTGCCTGCGGATGCTGGGTCAGGGCATGTTTTACCGGCGGCAAGTCTTGCGTCCAGGGAATTTCAGCCCGTTCCAGCCAGGTCAGTACCAACCGCCAGGCTTGCTGTCCGGGCTGATCTCCCCCGGGGAGCGGGATGTAGTCCAGGTGATACAACCGCTCAAACGACTGGTAGGTACCCAGCAGGATCTCTCCGCCCCAGATCGCGCCATCGGTACCGTAACCGGAGCCGTCGAAAATTACGCCGATGACCGGCTCACCTGGGGGGATGTGATTCTCTGCCATGCAGGCTGCCAGATGGGCGTGATGATGCTGCACGTTGATCAGGGGCAAGGATTCTCGCGCGGCACGTTCTTCAGCATAGTGCTGCAATAGAGAATTGGGATGCAGGTCACAAGCCAACGCCTGCGGGTGGATGCGGAATAGGTGTTCCATACGTGCAATGTCCTGCTCGTATGATTGTAGTGTAGCGGGATTATTGATGTTACCGGTGGGCTGGCTCAGAAAAGCATGTCGTTCACGCGTCAGGCAAAAGGTATTGTTGCGTTGTAAGCCTGTGGCTAAAAGATGTGCCCCTTTGTGAGGTAACGTAAGCGGTGTTGGGACATAACCGCGTGCCCGTCGGAGGGGGTAGGTATGCCCCTGGAAGAGGCGCACCACCGAATCGTCACAGCGCACGTGAATATCTTGATTGTGCAGCAATAAGGCGTCGGCCAGACTGCTCAAACGCCGACGGGCTTCCTGGTTGTCTTTCGCCGGAGGCTCGCCGCTCAGGTTGCCGCCGGTCATTACCAGTGCGCCAGGCTGACCGGGCGCCGGTTCTAACAGCAAGTGTTGCAAGGGCGTGGATGGCAGCATGATGCCCAGCGTATTTTGCCTGGGTGTCACTTCGGGGACGATTGGACTTTCCGGACGGCGTTCCAGGATCAAAATGGGGTGTTCGGCGGAAGCCATCCACTCGCGCGCCGCCTGTCCAACGACCGCGTGTTTTTCGGCTTCTTCCAGGTTGTTGACCATGATGGCAAAGGGCTTTCCCTGACATTGTTTGCGACTGCGCAGCAAGTCAACTGCTTCCTGGTTGGTGGCGTCGCAAGCCAGATGAAAGCCCCCCGGCCCTTTGATGGCAATGATTTTACCGCTTGCCAGCAATCGACGCGCTTCCTGGATGGCGTCTTCGCCCTCTATGGCAGGGCTATCGTCTCCCAATTGGGGAGTTTCCAGCCAGACTTGTGGCCCGCAATCGGGACAAGACGTTAGCGGCGCGTGAAACCGTCGGCTTTCTGGGTTGTGGTATTCGGCTTCACACGTTGAGCACCTGGGGAAAGCCTCTGTGGGGTGTTTCGTATGCTCAGAAGGCAAGTCCCGCATGGTGGTGTAACGTGGCCCACAGTGCGCACAACTGATGAAGGGGTAACGGTAGCGGCGATCGGTGGGATCAAATAACTCCCGCAAGCAATCGGGGCAAATACGGATATCTGGAGAGATCATCGGGAGGGCTTCCGGGGCAGGGGTGGAGGGGAGAATTTCGAAACGCGCGAACCCCTGGGGGGTGGTCGGGACCACCTCCAGGGTGTCGAGGCGCGCCAAAGGGGGCGCCTGTTCCCTCAGGGCATCCAGGAAACCGTTCAGGGTGTCCTCGCTTCCCTCTACCAGGATATCCATCCCTTGAGGGGTAGGCCGTACCCAACCGCATAGCCGGTAGTGTTCCGCTAAGCGATGGACGAAAGGCCGAAAACCGACGCCCTGTAGCACACCTGTGATATGGATGGTGATGGCTGCCAGAGACGATGACATCGTATGTACGGTTTCAACCTTCCTCGTCAAATTCCCAGGGCTTCCAGAGTTCCAGTACCAGGGGGGTATCCATCCACAGCAAGAAAAACATCAATAACGCCGAGGTGATACACCACACGCAGGTTGTGCCGATAACGAATGGCTCCAGGAAGGTCAGGTAAGCGCTAAATAAGTTGCCAAACAGCAACATGCCCCACAGTGTAAAGGCCGCCGGCAGGCGTATTTTCTGTGGGCCAAAGGTTTGGGCAAGCCAGACGAGCAGTACAGCGGCGTACCCCAACAGTCCAAACAGTCCAACGGACAAGAAACCAAACAAGGTGGCGTAGGGGCTCTGCTGTACGGTGTTGCAATTGCCCAGGGGGCCGCAAATGGCCTCCGCATGGGTTGCTTCTACGAAGAACATGTAGGCCGAAACGCCCATGCCGGCAACGGCCAATACCGCCAACCAGTGACCGGCGTAGTGACGTTTGGGTGGCTGTGCCTGGTAGTACATCAGCAATGCTCTCCCCAAACCATAGAATAAGGCCAGCAAGACAAGCGCGGCGATACTGTTTGCTATGGGGTCTTGCATGAAGCGGATAATGAACAGGGGCATATAGCAAAGCGTTCCTTTCGCAAAATTTACCCGTTTTTAGTATCTGATCTGAAAATAGATTTTTATGTCTGGTGGTGAAAATTATTTTTCATGGCGACTTCTCAACAGGGGTTAAGATTTCTCCTCGCTGGCGCTCGTC
>DYKW01000127.1 GCA_020722405.1 Anaerolinea thermophila | reverse complement strand
TTAAGGCCGTCGATCGTCTGATACCGATTCATCAGGCTCAGTTGCTTTCCTACCTAAAGCTTTCTGGTTGCAAGGTGGGCTTGCTGATCAACTTCAATGTCAGGGGCCTGAAGGATGGCATTCGCCGGGTGGCGAATGACTTTCCAGATTCTCTGCGTTCTCCGCGGGCTCTGCGGTAAACAGATACTGTGGATGAATATCGGTCATCCGCCGGTTTCGCCAGATTCCAGCAAGAAATTCATGTTATTGGAACGGGTTTCATTTTCCGAACCAAACTTGCAAAGCTCCGCTACGTGGTAAGATTATTTATCAACTCCGAAAACTTTCCATGCCATGTGCAAGTGATTGAAATTTCACCCATTTGAATACAGAGGTTATCTACCATGGATTTCTCCATTCCCGAAAAATCGCTATATATTGACACCCCCGTGCATTTCGATCTGCCTCGACGTATCGATCGCTTAGGAGAATTAGCCTACAATATGTGGTGGACCTGGCAGCCGGATGCCTTGCGGCTTTTCCTACAAATCGATCGAGATTTGTGGGAAAAGACATACCATAATCCAATTGCCTTCCTCAAGCAAGTCAGCCGAGTGCAATTAAACGCTGTCACCCAAAGTCGCCATTACCTGGAAAATTACGATCGTGTTTTCTCCCGCTTTGATCAGTACTGCCGCGCGGAAAAAAGTTGGTTCAAAGAAACCTATCCATCGCTAACAAATAAAACTATCGCCTATTTCTCCATGGAGTTTGGTCTGCACGAAATTCTTTCTTTGTATGCAGGAGGGTTGGGCGTTCTCTCTGGAGATCACCTGAAAGAAGCCAGCGACTTGGGGCTGCCACTGGTGGGCGTGGGCTTCCTCTACACGGAAGGCTATTTTTCCCAGCGTATTACAGAGGACGGTTGGCAAGAAGCGTCCCCCACGCGTCTCAACGTTGAGGAATCCTCCATCCGGCCGATAATGAAAGAAGATGGCACACCGCTTACCATCTCGGTGGAACTGCCACAACGCCAGGTCAAACTACAAGTATGGGTGGTGCAGGTTGGACGGGTGCCCCTGTACCTGTTGGATAGCCGTTGCCCAGAAAACTCTCCCGCCGACCAAAATCTAACCGCTCGTCTATACAGTAGCAACCCTGAGGTTCGCATATCCCAGGAGATGTTACTTGGCATTGGGGGCGTGCGCGCTTTACGGGCTTTGGGATATTCCCCCTCGGTTTGGCACATGAATGAGGGTCATTCCGCTTTTCTGGCATTGGAGCGCGTCCGAGAACTCATCACACAAGGCGTAGAACCTAAAAAAGCACTCGAACTCGTCAAAATCAACAATGTATTCACTACCCATACCCCGGTACCGGCCGGCAATGACGAGTTCCCCACCTGGTTAGTAGATAAGTACTTTGCGTCCTGGTGGCAACCTCTAGGGTTGACGCGTGATGAATTCATTGAATTAGCACATTGTCAACGCCACTGGGGGGATGCTTTCAGCATGCCGGTACTTGCCATCCGACTATCCGAACACTGTAACGCGGTCTCTGAATTGCACGGGCACGTCACTCGCAAGATGTGGCATTTTCTGTGGCCCGGCCGGCGGGTAGATGATGTGCCCATTACCCACATTACCAACGGCATCCATACCAGCACTTGGCTGGCACGCCGCCTTCGTTTGCTCTTCGACCGCTACCTGGGCGAGGATTGGATAACACATCTCGATGAACCAGGTGTGATGGATCACATCAACGATATCCCAGACGCCGAATTATGGGCTGTGCGGCTGCATCTCAAACGCAAACTGGTACTGTACGCCCTGGAAAGAGCCCGCCAACAATGGATACACGAGGGTATTCACCCCGTCCAGGTCATTGCCAGCGGCGTTTTGCTTGACCCTTACGCATTAACCATCGGCTTTGCTCGCCGTTTTGCCCCCTACAAGCGTGCCAATCTCATCTTGCGTGATTTTGATCGCCTGCTGAGCATTCTCAACAAACCAAATATGCCGGTACAGATCATCTTTGCCGGGAAATCCCACCCCGATAACGAACCAGGCAAGTTGCTCATTCAAGAAGTTTATCGCGCTGTCAAGAAAGCCGAAAACGGCGGACGTCTAGTCTTCCTGGGAGAGTACGACATGAATCTGGCCCGCTACCTGGTACAGGGTGTGGACGTGTGGCTGAACACACCACGTCGACCCAACGAAGCTTCCGGCACATCCGGGCAGAAAGCCGCGCTAAATGGCGTGCTGAACTTCTCCGTTCTGGATGGTTGGTGGCGTGAGGGCTACAATGGCTTCAATGGCTGGGCCATTGGTGAAGATGCCGATCCGATCGATCCAGTTATTCAAGACGATGCCGATGCCAACGATTTGTACAATACCCTGGAGAATGAAATCATTCCGCTATACTACAAGGAGCGCACGAGCAATGGCCTGCCTACCGAGTGGATTGCCCGCATGAAAGAATCTATTCGCACCCTGGCACCGCAATTCAGCACTCGCCGCATGCTCAAAGAATACGCGCAAAACCTGTACATTACCGGCTTGCAAGCCTCAAAATAACAGCAAAAAGCCTGATCACAAAAAGGGATGGTTCAGGAAAATCCTGAACTATCCCTTTTGTTTTAAGCGCTTGTCCTTAGGGTTGCACAACTCTTCTCGACCGCATCATCTCAATACCCTGAGTCGCCTTAGCATTTTTTGCCACAAAGACACGAATTGACGAAGTGATTTCCTACCTGGAATCAATCTGAAACAAGTATGCAGCCTTCTGACGGGTAAAAGGCGCGGTACCGCTGACCACCAACACGGTTTGTTCGCTGCCCCTCAAGTCAATTGGCACTTCTACACGGTTATCTGCAGATAAAACCAGTGGCGTGATGGTAACGTCGTTTCCACCGCGTTGTGTAATCAGGGTCACCTGGAAGGTTTGGGGCAAGGTATTGTCAATACGCACAAAGCCTTCAGCCTGCCATCCGCCGTCGTCTTGCTCAAAATCGGCCTGGTAACCAATGGCCGGGATGCTGATATCATCCAACAATAGCCCCTCCCCATTGACGGCTGCATCGGTAACATACTCAAAACGCAGATACACCTGCTGCCCGGCAAATTCTGAGAGATCCACCTGCTCACGAATCCACACTTTGCCAACGCCCGATTGACCGTTATAAGCCCAACCATAACTGTTTCCCGACGGGTCTTCGTCCGTTCCCGAAGGGGTTTTCAAAATCTGCCAGTGCTCACCATCAGTCGATGCCACCAAGTACAGGTAATCGTAATCTTTTTCGAGGTCGTACCACGTCCAATATTCCATCGTAATGGGTACCTGCACGGCACGAAAATCAAATCGTTGTGTCAGGCGCATATCCGATTCATCCCCATGGTTCGACCAAAAGGCATAATTTCCAGAATGCGCATCAGCCGGCAGCAGTCCTACTTGCACATTTCCCTCAAAGCGCAAGGTATAGGAACCATCGCAGGTGATACGAATGTAATCTGTGCCGTACTGAGAGACATCGCGACTCAGCGGCCCGGTGGGGCACTTGCGCAAACGTTCGGTGGCGTCAACTTGCGGTGCATCGGGATAGTTCGAGTATGAGAATGCACCGCCATAAATATCATTGTTCATCAAATAGTTCGTCAACGTCCAATCGCGGAAGAAAGTATTCGCCGTCACCGGTTCACCGGAGAAGACGTCTTGCGCCCCGATTTCTTGTAAAACATTATTGATACTCACCATGCCGTTCTCTGGGTCGGCAACCACCTTTTGGGTAGACTGTTCCCCAAAACGGCTGAGAAAGTAATCCACAAATAGGAACGACGCGCCGTAATGCGGCGTGGTGTTGTCCTCCGGCCAGTAGGTCAATTGCAGGTCAGGGTCTTGTGCAAAGGTATAGTCAAAACCACCGACATCATAACCATTCAAAAACGAAGCAAGTTCTGAAAACCCCTCATTCACCCAGGAGGTCTCATTACGGTCTTGATACCAATGGATCATGTGCTGAAATTCGTGTGCCAGGACACCATAGGTAAATTCCTCTCCCAGGCCTACGTTGTCTGCATTGAAGAGAAACATTTCGTGCGCATTGGAATATTCGTGCGCCAGTGGATGCAATTCGTCGGCAGATGAAAAATAACCTGCCAGGTTTTCTCCTATCCCGCCAGCGTAAAGGATGTATATGTGTGGGTCACCATCCACGCCAGGGGACCATTCGGAACCAAAGAACGCCCGGTCGGTGGGATAGATCTTGTTTTCGAAGGCATTCGCCAGATTGCGCAAATCCTTCTCATCATAAGAAACGCCATCTTCAATCCAAAAGTAGGCGTGGTCGGTGACGTACCGCAACGTAGCCTGGACTTGGAAATTTTCGTTGGTATCTACGTTCGAGACCCAAAAGGTTTGTTGCGCCCCAACGGGGTATGGCGTGGCCGGAGGAGTGACCGTCAAAGGCACATCGGAGATGCCGCCCAAACGGCGGGCCAGGTCAACCGGGTCGTTGGTCGGAACGATAGCCTGTTCGAGGATGTGTAACGTTTCGGTAGATATCGGTGTGGGCGTTTCGCCAGGTCGCAGCGTGGGGCGTGCGGCCATCGGTGTTGGCGTCTGTTCGTAGCCTTGTCCATTAGAAGGGTCTACCGTAGGGATGTAGTTGCCGCCACTATTTTGTAGGAACACTAACCCAGCGCTCCCGATGATCAATGCAACGCTTAAGCACAAACAAAGAATCATCACAGCAATAGAACAGCCAATTACCCATGGCAACCAGTTTCGTTCTTCCATCGTTTTTCTCCTGTTGTATACACAAATATTTTGGATAATTGCGTGTTAGTGTACCACAAGGAATTGGGGGCGTCAGGTATCAGATACCACACATTGTGCAACCGTCCTTGTGCCACACCTTCACACGCACAGGTCGCAGCATGTCATGTCCCTCGCCCTTCGATTTTTTATCTGTTTCTCATCTCCGTTTCAGGTTGAATTCATCTTTTTACGTATAATGAAAATTGCATTCTCCTCAAACCGAAACGCCCCATAGAGTTTGGCCGAACTCTACGGGGTGTTTTGGTTGTATTTGTTTACCGCCGAGAACGCAGAGAACGCTGAGATGACAGAACGGGAAAAT
>DYKW01000126.1 GCA_020722405.1 Anaerolinea thermophila | reverse complement strand
GTTGAGAAGTCGCCATGAAAAATAATTTTCACCACCAGACATGAAAATCTATTTTTAGATCAGATACCTAAAAAAGGTGTGTGTAAAAAAAGCCCTGTCGGATACACCGGCAGGGCGGGAAAGCAGGATGAGTAGTCACCGTGTTATTTGATTTCTAGGATGGTCACGGTAAATGTGTTCGCCGGTGCATGGACGGTGATTTTATCACCCACTTTATGTCCGATAAGTGCCTTGCCAAGGGGAGATTCATTGGAGATGCGCCCGTTGCTGGGATTTGCCTCGGCTGCGCCCACAATGATGTAAGTTTCTGGCTCAAAGCCATCTTCTTGGATAACCACGGTATTGCCAACTTGAACTGTATCGCTTCGCGAAGGCGCTTCAATTACACGCGCGCTGGCCAGAATAAGTTCTAATTCGTCAATACGCCCTTCCACAAAGGCTTGTTCGTTCTTGGCGGCGTCGTATTCGGCATCCATGTCTATGCCCCGGTCGCCGCCTTCAAGTGCCTCGCGCAGACGTTCAGCAACTTCCTGACGCCGGACAGTGCGTAAGTATTCGAGCTCTTCTTGTAGACGTTGGAAGCCGTCTCTTGTCAAGTAATTTACCGTCATAGCGCGTTCTCCTCCAGGTAGAAAAAAAGAACACGGCATTTCAGGTGCTGTAAGCACCTTTTTTGCCGCGGCCGCATTTTAACATAGATTCTGGAGAGGTGCAAGGATGTTGTATGTGGTCATCGCCCGTATCTGATTGTTCTTCGTGAGCCGTGTTTAGCATTAGTCCTTAGTCGGATAGGGCGGATAGTCTGTTAGTCGTTTAGTCAGGTAGTCAGCGGATAGTGGGCAGCGGACGCTCGTTGTCTGTCGCCTGTGGCAGGGAGATTGCTCTACCATGTAAAAGCAGCGCCGAGGTTAACCGCCGCTGCTTTTGTTCTGAGGTTTGAAAAAATCTAGTGGCTATGTTCGCTGTTGTGGACGTGACCGTGTGCAATTTCTTCGTCGTTAGCAGCACGCAGTCCTACAACGGTGACATTGAAGTGCAATTCTTTACCGGCCAGAGGATGATTGAAATCCAATGTAACAGTTTCATCACCTACATCGGTGATTTGCGCCAGCATAACATTGCCTTCGTTATCTTGTACTTGTAAGGTAACGCCGGGTTGTAAGGTAATGTCAGGTGGAAATTCCTCTTTGGAAATCTCGATAACGGCATCTGGGTCTACTTCTCCATAGCCGTCTTCAGGGGAAATAACCACTTGTTTCTTCTCGTTGATTCTCATATCATACAGGGCATTTTCCAAACCGGGGATGATGTTGCCATAACCTTGTAAAAATTCGATGGGAGCGCCGTCCTCGCTTGAATCCACTACTTCGCCATCCACACGTAGCGTGTAATCTAGGCTTACAACAACGTCGTCTGCGACGCTCTGCGGGGGAATTTGTTCGTTTTCCATTGATACTCCATTAAAATCGTCCGGTAACACCGGGGGAACCTGGTTGTGCCAGGCAAAACTTATATGTTTAATTCTAACACAAAGTTGTTCTCTGGGGTTACAGAAAATTACCCCCCTTGATCCCCTCCTTCCCTTTTTTGAGTCGTGACATGCCACTCGTTTTTGTGTATACTGAAACTGGAGTCTGGTGAGAATTGGAAAAAACGCCCGATTCAAAGAGAAATGAAACCTCGCAAGCGATAGGTCGTGCGTATGGCAACAATAGCAGATGTCCTTGATTCATTGACTGTACCGGGGGAACTGTACGAAAAACTGCCTGATGGCGCGGTGCGCTGTTTTGCATGTGGGCACCGTTGTTTGATTCGCCCGGGGCGGCGGGGAATTTGTAAGGTGCGCTTCAATCAGGATGGAGTGCTGCGCGTGCCGTGGGGTTATGTGGCTGCCTTGCAGGTTGATCCAATCGAAAAGAAGCCCTTCTTCCACGTGCTGCCCGGCAGTGACGCGCTCACCTTCGGGATGCTGGGTTGTGATTTCCACTGTGATTTTTGCCAAAATTGGCTGACCTCCCAAACACTGCGCGACCCGACCGCGGATTATGGCGCCAGCCTGATCCGGCGTGCTTCGCCAGAGCAAATTGTGGCGTATGCTTTGCGTAGCGGTGCGCGGGCGGTTGTTTCCTCCTACAACGAGCCGCTGATTACCTCCGAATGGGCGGTGGCTATTTTCAAGCAAGCGAAGCAGGCCGGCTTGCTGTGTGGATATGTCTCCAACGGGAACACCACGCCCGAAGTGTTGAACTATCTGCGCCCGTATTTGGATGCTTACAAAATCGACCTGAAGAGCATGCAGGATAAACGCTACCGGGAACTGGGCGGCGTGTTGCAAAATGTGCTGGACAGCATTCAAAGGGTACACGATTTGGGGCTGTGGTTGGAGGTGGTTACGTTGATTATCCCCGGTTTCAACGACTCTCCCGCCGAGTTGATGGAGGCAGCCCGTTTTCTCGCCTCTGTTTCGCCGGATATTCCCTGGCACGTGACCGCGTTTCACCCGGATTACAAGATGACCGATCCGCCGCCGACTTCGGTGCAGACCTTGATTCGAGCGGCCGAAATTGGCGAAGAAGCCGGGCTGCGCTACGTGTATGCCGGCAATATCCCCGGTTATGTGGGTGATTATGAGAGTACGCGCTGTCCGCATTGCCAAACCTCTTTGGTGAAACGCACCGGTTACGTGTTACACGCCTATGACTTGGGAGCTGATGGCGTTTGCCCTAAGTGTGGTACAAAACTGGCTGGGTTGTGGTACGCCCATCCTGAAGATGCCCCGCTGCATCGCCCTGGGGTGCCGCGCCCCCTTTAGGGACCGCCTCCCCCCTGTGGGGGCGTTCGCGCGGGATCCCCGAGGGGGGAGGAAAACCCGAGGGGAATGTCACTCCCCCAGATTCTGCTGATATTTTTCCTACATAAAGTTAACAGAAAAATTACAAAAAGGGGGTATGCTATTCCTGTGTTATTAAACTATCATTATTTTGACCTATCCGAATTTTAGGAGGAACTACCATGGGAAAAATTATCGGTATCGACCTGGGGACAACGAACAGCGTTGTGGCCGTGATGGAAGGCGGCGACCCGGTCGTGATTCCAACCGCGGAAGGTGCGCGTTTGTGTCCTTCGGTTGTGGCGTTCAATAAAAAAGACGAGCGATTAGTTGGCCAGACGGCAAAGCGACAGGCGGTAATCAATGCGGAAAATACGATCTTCTCGATCAAGCGTTTTATGGGACGCCATTTTTCGGAAGTCGAGTATGAACGTCAGTTGGTGCCTTACAAAGTTGTGGAAGGCAAAAATAGCGACGCGCGCGTTTTCATCCCGCAAACAGACCGCGATTACAGCCCGCAGGAAATTTCGGCTATGATTCTCGCGAAACTTAAGGTAGATGCCGAAGCCTACCTGGGCGAACCGGTCACGCAGGCGGTTATCACTGTACCGGCATATTTCAACGACAGTCAGCGACAAGCCACCAAAGACGCCGGTAAGATTGCCGGTTTGGAAGTATTGCGCATTATCAATGAACCGACGGCGGCCGCACTGGCTTACGGCCTGGATAAGAAGAGCAATGAGACGATTCTTGTCTTCGACCTGGGTGGCGGTACCTTTGATGTCAGCGTGTTGGAGGTGGGCGAAGGCGTGGTGGAAGTGAAATCCACCAACGGCGATACGCACCTGGGCGGTGACAACTGGGATGAGCGGCTGGTCAATTACATGGCGAATGAATTCAAGAAGGAGCAGGGCATCGATTTGCGAGATGATCGTCAGGCCTTGCAGCGTTTGCGCGAAGCCGCAGAGAAGGCGAAAATCGAACTCTCCTCGCTTTCTGAAAGCGAAGTCAACCTACCTTACATCACGGCAGATGCCAGTGGCCCCAAACACTTGCAGATGCGCATCAGTCGCTCCAAATTCGAGCAGTTGACCGAAGACCTGGTGGGACGTCTGCGCACGCCCTTCAACGCTGCGCTGCGCGATGCCGGCCTGAGCGCCAACCAGATTGACGAAGTTGTGCTGGTGGGCGGTGCAACCCGCATGCCGATGGTGCAGGAACTGGTGCGCTCGTTGACTAGCAAGGAACCCCATAAGGGCGTCAACCCCGATGAGGTGGTGGCCGTAGGCGCTGCCATTCAAGGCGGTGTTCTGGGTGGCGAAGTCAAGGACGTGTTGCTGTTGGATGTGACCCCGCTTTCCCTGGGTGTGGAAACCGAAGGTGGCCTGATGACGGTGCTCATCCAGCGCAACACCACAATCCCGGTGAAGAAGACGGAGGTCTTTTCAACCGCGGCCGATAACCAGACCGCTGTGGACATCCACGTGTTGCAAGGGGAACGTCCGATGGCTGCCGATAACATGAGCCTGGGACGCTTCCGCCTGGATGGTATTCCGCCGGCGCCGCGTGGCGTTCCGCAAATCGAAGTGACCTTCGATATCGATGCCAACGGTATTCTGAACGTGGCCGCTAAAGACCGCGCCACGAACAGGGAGCAGAAGGTCACCATTACGGCTTCGACGAATCTGAACGAGAACGACATCGAGCGCATGATGCGTGAAGCCCGTGAGCACGAAGCCGAAGACCGCCGTCGTAAGGAACTGGTGGAAGTTCGCAACAATGCGGACTCTTTGATTTACCAGACCGAAAAGGTGATGCGCGACTTGCAGGATAAACTCTCCAAGAGCGACCGCTCGAACATCGAGGAGAAAATCCGTCAACTGCGAGAAACGCTCAAAGGCGAAGATATGGCGGCCATCAAGCGACAGTCCGAAGACCTGCAAAACGCCTTCCATGCCATCAGCCAGCAATTGTACGCCCAACAAGGCGGACAGCCCGGCGCGGGTAGCCCCCCGCCGACGGGTGGCAGCGGCCAGGGGCCGAACGATGAAGGCGAGGTCGTGGAAGGCGAATTCCGCGAAGCCTGAGATTACCTATCCCGCGATTTTCTACGTTCCCTCTTCCGAATTTGGAAGGGGGAACGTTTTTTTGTCAGGTGAAATGCAAAATGCCCGACCATCGTATCTGTTTACCGCAGAGCCCGCGGAGAACGCAGAGAATCTGGAGAGGCGACTGACCAGTCGCCCGTACTTCACCACCCGGCGAATGCCATCCTTCAGGACCCTGACATTGAAGT
>DYKW01000125.1 GCA_020722405.1 Anaerolinea thermophila | reverse complement strand
AAATAGATTTTCATGTCTGGTGGTGAAAATTATTTTTCATGGCGACTTCTCAAAGTTCTGACATCTGGCGTGTACGTGAGGGTGTTGATCTGACGACCAAGCCGTTGGATGTGCGGCGTGAAGGTCGCCAGGTAGGCGAGGGCACTGCCCTCGCCTACCCTTTTGACCATGCGCATAAAAACTCTAAAAAGCCCTAGCAGCGAGTAGAAACCACAAGGCCCCAAAGGCACGAAGTCGGTTTGTTTTTCGATCTTGGTATCTTCGTGCCTTGGTGATGAATTCAAGCATGGCGAGTGCAGCGTATAGCAACCACGAACCCACGAGCGAACAGGCATCAGCATTCAACATTTTGCATTTTGCATTCAGTACCCCGTCCAACTACCCAACCATCTGACTACCCAACTATCAAAAACAGGTATAATTCACCCTATGAACGTAAAAGATTCTCTCAACCAGGCCCTCAAAGACGCCATGAAGGCCGAAGATGACGTTGCCAAACGCACATTGCGGATGGTACGCGCGGCCATTAAAAACGCCGAAATTGACGGCGGCCGGCCGCTGGAAGAAGACGAGGTACTTCGGATTCTGCAAAAAGAAGTCAAGAGCCGTCGAGAAACCATCGCCGAAGCCCAAAAGATCGGACGATCTGACATCATCGAAGATGCGCAGGCAGAAATTGCCGTGCTGGAGCGCTTTTTGCCACAGACACTCTCCTCGGATGGACTAGAAGCCATTGTACGCGCGGCAATCACAGAAGCAGGTGCCACTTCCCTCGCGGATATGGGCAAAGTAATGCGCCTGGTGATGCCTAAAGTGCAGGGACAGGCCGATGGGCGGCAGGTGAATGAAATCGTACGCCACCTGTTAGGAAAAGCATAATTCGCCGAATCGCTATGTCCTCTACTCGTATGCAGCCTTTCTACAAGGGCTTAGGGTACTTTTTGGTATTCCTGCTCACCGTTGCTATTGTGGTTTCCCCTTTGCTCGCCAGCGATGAACCGCTCTATAGACAAGGGCAGGTTGTATCCCAAGACGTGCGCGCCCCGTACACGCTGCAATACGAAAGCGAATATCTCACCCGGCAACAGCAAGAACTTCAGGCCAATGCCGTGCAACCGGTTTATACCCCACCAGATGCTGGCATTGCCCGGCGACAGGTTAGCTATTTGCGCGCCGCGTTGGATTACATCAGCACAGTACACGCCGACACTTTTGCTACACCGCAACAGCGCTTGCAAGACCTGGCAGCCCTGCACGACCTCCAATTGGACCTCGAACCCCGACAGGCATTACTTGCGCTCAGCCCAACCGCCTGGCAAGCCGTTCAGCAGGAAGCCATTCGGGTACTGACACAGGTCATGCAACGCGCCATACAAGAGTCCGAGGTGGACAGCGTGCGCCGCAGCCTGCCGGCGCTGGTCAGTTTGTCGCTACCCGAAGAACAGGTCGACATCATCGCACAGTTAGTCTCCCCGTTCATCGTTGCCAACAGCCTTTACAGTGAGACATTAACCGCTGCCGCCCGTCAAGCAGCGCGCGAAAGCGTACAACCTGTCAAGCGCACCTTTGTAGCCGGAGAAACCATCGTGTCGCGCGGCAGCGTACTGTCCGAACTGGATATCGAAGCCCTGACGCAATTCGGCCTGACGCGCCCACAATCCAACCGCACCGAAGTATGGGGTGGCGTTGCGCTTTCCGTGCTCATGTCCACCCTGCTGATTGGGTACATCCTCCGCATAGATAGCGAAAAACGGTTCAAAAGCGGAAAAGCCTTGCTCATTCTGGGCTTGCTGTACCTGGTTTTTCTGGCGCTCACTCGTTGGGTCATCTACGATACCGGCAATATCTGGCCGTATATCCTACCGGTCAGTGCCTTTGGTATGAGCGTCGCGGCCGTATTCGATAGTCGCTTAGCCCTGTTCGCCGCCCTGCCGCTGGCGATTTTGGCACCTTATGGCGCACAAGACAACTTGTTATTGCAAACTTTCTACCTGGTAAGCACGGTGGGCGGCATTATCATCCTGCACCCTGCGCGGCGTGTATCTTCCTTCGTGCGCGCCGGGATGGTCAGCAGTTTGAGCGGTATTATCGCCGTGCTGGCCATAACGCTGAGTTCCGCCTCCGACCTTGCGTTGGATAACTTGTCTTCCTTGATTGTAGCCGCCTTGTTCCACGGTGTTTTGAGTGCCGCCCTAGCGCTCATCTTGGAATTTCCCCTGGCGCAATGGCTAGATGAAACCACCGAAATTCAGTTGATGGAACTGGCAAAGCCCGACCACCCCTTGCTGCAATACCTGTTGCGACAAGCACCGGGCACCTACCAGCACAGTTTGCAGGTGGCCAATCTGGCCGAGCAAGCCGCCGAAAGCGTCAATGCCAACGCCTTCCTGACGCGCGTTGGTGCCCTGTATCACGATGTCGGCAAGGCGCGCAACCCGGCCTTTTTCATCGAAAACCAGATTCCCGGCAGTCTTAACCCACACGACAACCTGTCCCCCGAAGAAAGCGCCGCCATCATCATCCGACATGTCTCTGATGGGGTCGACCTGGCGCACAAATACCACTTGCCGCGTCGCATTCAGAATTTCATTTTGGAACATCACGGCACGGCCGTAACGAACTACCAGTACACCAAAGCAGTTAATGCCGCCGATGGCGATTGGGAAAAAGTGGACCTCGGCCAATTCCGTTACCCGGGGCCGGTACCGCACAGCCGTGAGACTGCCATCCTGATGCTGGCCGATGGCTGCGAAGCCATCACCCGCGCCCGCCCGCCCAAAACCGAAGAAGAACTACGCGCCTTGGTCAAGAGCATCATTGCCAATCGTCAAAAAGAAGGCCAATTGGATGAAGTCGACCTCACATTGAAAGACCTTTCCCGCATTCAAGAATCCTTCGTCGCCACGCTAAAAGGCGTTTACCACCCTCGCATCGTTTACCCGGAAATGAAGAAACAGCCTGACGGGGGCCCCAAGGGGGCTGCCAACCCTCAGGTTCCCTCACCCCAAAGTGATCCCGTTTCCCCTCCGACCGAGAAATCTACTCGTCCCCTATGATAGACCTGCAAACTGAAATTTTCCTCTCCCCAGAAATACAGAGTGCGCTTCAGGAGGCAGTCACCGCGACCCTGGCGCAACAAAAACACCCCCTGGATGTTGACCTAACCCTGCGCATTACCGATGACGCCGAGTTGCAGGCGCTCAACAGCGCCTTTTTAGGCAACGATGCCCCTACCGATGTGCTTTCCTTTCCCTTAGGTGAAGTTGACCCTGAAACCGGCCGTCTCTATCTGGGCGACATTGCTATCTCGTACCCGCAGGCCGTACAGCAAGCCCAAAAAGGGAATCACGCCCTGTTGCACGAACTGCAACTGCTGGTAGTGCACGGTGTGCTGCACTTGTTGGGGCACGATCATTATGCCCCTGAAGAAAAGGCACGCATGTGGCAGGCGCAACGCGCCGTGCTCGATGTCCTAGGATGTCCACTTTTGCCGCCATGATGCAGTCCCTGCGCGATTTTTTCATTGGACGGGTGCGTGCCTTTGGTTACGCGTTTGCCGGTTGGGGGCATGTTCTGCGTTCGCAGCGTAACGCCTGGATTCACACCCTAGCCAGCTTGCTGGTCATCCTGCTGGGGAGCATCCTGCACATCGCGTGCCTTGAGTGGGCACTGTTGGTTTTTGCCATGGGGTTGGTGTGGATGGGCGAAGCCCTCAACACCGCCCTGGAGGCCCTGGCCGACTTGGTGCACCCTGCGCCGCACCCATTGGTGAAAATTGCCAAAGATGCCGGTGCTGCGGCAGTATTGATTGCTGCTGTGAGCGCGGCCGTGATCGGTGCGTTGGTCTTCTTACCTTATCTTTTCCCCTGAGCATGGAGTGAGAAATGAACCCGGAGGATTTATCCACCACGCGTCGCTTGTTGCTCGAAGAACAAACCGCGGCGTTGGGTGTCGTGATGGAGGAGCGTCCCTACGTTGGACTGGTACCGTATGTCTGGATTCCCGCTCGCGGGGCGGCGGTGATACACACTTCGACGTTGGCGCAGCATAGTGCCGGCCTGTATGACGGGGCCGCGGTCAGCCTGTTGGTGCGCGCCACCCAGGGGGTGCGGGACCACCTGCAAGTCCCGCGTGTGACCATCTTGGGGGCCGCGGACCTCGTGCTTCCAGAGTCGGACCTGTACCCTCAGTACAAGGAGCGTTATCTGGCGCGTTTCCCAAAGGCGACTATCACCTTTTCGCTCAAGGATTTCTCGTTATTTACCGTACAGGCCAGCGAGGCTCGTGTGGTGCTGGGCTTTGGCAAGGCCTTCACGCTCTCATTACCCGCCCTGCAAATTTTGTTCGAGGAGTAAACCCAATGCAGGATTTTCGTTTTGGCACGGTCGGTTCACCGCTTTCGACGCCCCAAAAGCCGGGTGGCAGCGTAGGCGCTGTGATTCATACGGCCTCTTTAGGCTTACAGGCATTGGAATTAGGCTGGGTGCGCTCGGTGCGGGTGTCGGAAAAAACCTGTGTCGCCATTCGGCAGGCCGGGGAAGCGCACGATGTGGCTTTGAGCGTTCACGCCCCTTACTACATCAATCTGAATGCGGACGAGGAAGAATGGTCGAAATCCCGTAAACGGTTGCTGGATGCCGCCCGTTACGGTGCGCTGGCCGGCGCGACGGACATCGTTTTCCATCCGGGGTCGTATTTTGGCCGCCCGCCTGAGGCCGTGCTCCCCAAGGCGATTGCCCGCCTGGCCGATTGCCAGCGCGCGTTGCGTGATGAGGGCGTTTTTGTCACCCTGCGTCCGGAGACGATGGGGAAATCGGCCATGCTTGGCTCGCTGCAAGATACACTGCGCATGAGCCAGGAAGTCGAGGGGGTAGCGCCTTGCCTGGATTTTGCCCATTTGCACGCCCGCCCCGGCGATGGCAGTATGAACGAACGTGCCGACTGGGAAGAAGTGCTATCTGCCTATGCCGCGACGTTGGGGGAAGCAGCGCTCAAACGTTTGCACATTCACCTTTCGGGGATTGATTACGGCCCCAAAGGCGAGAAGGAACACCTCCCGTTGGCCGAATCTGACCTGAATTTGTTGGCGATTTTCGAGACGTTGCGCGCCTTTGGCTGTGCGGGACGCATTTTGTGCGAGAGCCCGATTATGGAAGAGGACGCGCTTTACATGCAGCGAACGTATCTGATCTGAAAATAGATTTTCATGTCTGGTGGTGAAAATCATTTTTCATGGCGACTTCTCAACAGGGGGTAAGATTTCTCCTCGCTGGCGCTCGT
>DYKW01000124.1 GCA_020722405.1 Anaerolinea thermophila | reverse complement strand
ATGAAAAATAATTTTCACCACCAGACATAAAAATCTATTTTCAGATCAGATACGCTCATTTCATTTTTTGGAGGAGATTCCGTTATGCTCACCCTGATTGAGAAATTGCTTTTCATCGTTGCTGTTGGTGTCTCGTTGTATTACACCTGGCAAGGTGTACAGCGTATGATTGCCATCATTGGCCGCGGTCAGGGAAAACCCGACTGGGCGCTGGCGCGTCGGCGTTTGGTGGAAGCCCTGACGAAAACCATCACACTCAAGCCTACCTGGCGTTTGCGTCCTGGGGCGACCTTGTTTCATGCGCTGGTGGCGTGGGGCTTCATGTACTACGCACTGGTCAATTTCGGTGACGTACTGCAAGCCTACCTGTCGAATTTCACCTTCCTGGGGCATGGCCTGATTGGAAACCTGTACCGTTTGGGCGCCGACATTCTCAGTGTGGGTGTTTTGATTGGCATGAGTGCCCTGATGGTGCGCCGCTTTATCCTGCAACCGGCGGAATTGGTGGCGCGGGAAGACATTTTCTTACATCCCAAAGTCCGCCACGGCATCCGGCGGGACTCGGCTATTGTGGGTGGGTTTATCTTGCTTCATGTAGGTGGACGCTTCTTGGGACAAAGTTTTCAGATTGCCGCGCATGGGGGTTCAGACGGCTGGCAGCCGTTTGCATCCCTGGTTGCCGGGCTCTGGCGCAACTGGAGCGAACCGGCTCTGGCGGTGGGGGAACACGTGGCCTTTTGGCTGGCGCTGGGGTTGATCCTGGCTTTCCTGCCTTATTTCCCCAAATCCAAACACATCCACTTGTTCTTTACCCCGTTGAATTTCCTGCTCAAACCGGAACGCCGCTCGATTGGAGAACTTTCGGCGCTGAACTTTGAGAATGAGAGCATCGAACAGTTTGGCGCTTCTCACCTGGAAGACCTGGGCTGGGAGCAATTCATGGATGGCTACGCCTGCATCATGTGCAGCCGTTGCCAGGAGGTGTGCCCGGCCTACAACACCGGCAAGGCACTCTCTCCGGCCGCACTGGAAATCAACAAACGCTACTTGTTCAACTACGATGCCGGGAACGACTTGGCAGCCGGCAAACCCACCGAGAAATCGCTGGTGGAACTTTTGTTGCCAGAAGAAGCCGTGTGGGCTTGCACCGCCTGTGGCGCTTGTGTCGATATCTGTCCGGTGGGGAATGAACCGATGCGCGATATTCTCGACATTCGCCGTGGCCTGGTGTTGATGGAGAACGAATTCCCCTCGCAGTTGCAGGCTGCTTTCCGCGGCATGGAACGCACCGCCAACCCCTGGAATATTTCACCTGCCGAACGCATGAAGTGGGCTGAGGGGCTGGACGTGCCTACCATCGAAGAGAATCCTGAACCCGAAGTCCTGTGGTGGGTAGGTTGTGCCCCGGCTACAGATGTTCGCGCCCAGAAGACGGCGCGTGCCTTCGCAAAAATCTTGCAGGCCGCCGGGGTATCCTTTGCCGTGCTGGGACAGCAAGAACAATGCACCGGCGATTCGGCCCGCCGTGCTGGGAACGAATACCTGTTCTACGAATTAGCGACCGGGAATGTGGAAATTCTCAACGAGGTGGCCCCCAAGCGCATTGTAGCGACCTGTCCGCACTGCTTGCACACCATCAAGAACGAGTATCCGGCCTTTGGCGGAAATTATGAGGTGGTGCATCACTCGCAATTTATCGAAGAACTATTGCAAAGCGGACGGCTGAAATTGCAGCCACAGGCCAACGATAAAATCACCCTGCACGACCCGTGCTACCTGGGGCGGCACAATGGGGTAATTGAAGCGCCGCGCTTTGTCTTGGAGCAAAGCGGCGCCGCGCTGACCGAAATGCCCCACCATGGACGTCTGTCCTTCTGCTGTGGCGCCGGTGGGGCGCAGATGTGGAAGGAAGAGGAGGAAGGCTCGGCGCGGGTCAACCTGACCCGTTTCCAGGAAGCCCAACAGACCGGTGCCGATACCCTGGCGGTGGCTTGTCCCTTCTGCTTGACGATGATGACCGATGCCTCACGCCAGGCAGGCAGCGAGATGCAGGTCAAGGACATTGCCGAAATCATCGCTGACACCTTGCCCGAAGCGTGATGGTTGGGATATGCAAAACAGGGAGCGAAGGGCATGGCCCTCCGCTCCCCGTTTTCATTGCCGGGGGCGACCGGCCTGGTTGTCTTTGGAGGTTTCTGGGGATGCGAAGGCATTGTCTTCGCATCCCCTCTCTAACGGTGAATGAGGGATTCATAGTAGGTCGGGTTCCCATGTCGGCTATCCGGCGGCGTGGGAGATGCCGCCGCTATTCCCTTGCGTCTTGGCGACTAAGTCCCCAGAATGGGGATTGCGTTAAATTTTTGGGGACACCCTAAAAAGTCGAGAAGACACCTTGCATTTTTCCTAAATTTCTGTTTTTTGACTGTACAACAACGGGAATTGATTTTGGCGCAATCTAAACTTTGTGCCGTGATTGTGACCTGTACGCGCATCAAAATCCACGTATACGTAACCTTGTTCAATGCCTGATAACAAACCATTGAGACTGAAACCTTGAAGTATCATAATATTAGAGTAGTGGAAGAATTCTTTTCCCCCTTCTCTTTTGGTTTCGGCTTGGACATAAAAACAGTTCAATAACTTTGTGCCGGCCTTGTTACGCAAATCATCAAACCCCCAGTAAGGTTGTGGGTTTAATTCGCCCAATCCCACCTGTTGGGCTACAGAATCCAGCCATTCTTTATGTTTCGGATCAACCGCGCTTGCATCAAATGAGATGAGAACTTTGCTTCGATGACGATCCACCACTACCATAAAGCCACGATCACTTCTCTGATTTCCGCTAATTGTTTGGCGGAAACTCATTTCTTCTGATTCATATTTGCCACCAGCCTCTTGATGTTGCCAGCCATAGAGAGGCAGGAACACTCGTGGAACAAACTTCAAAGCGCGTGGCGAAGGTTCCATGTGAAAAAGTGTGATCAACGAAGTGGTATTTGCTCTTTGGCATTTCAATTCCCATTCAGCAGCATTGGGTATTGGCAAATTATTTTCTTCGATGCCAAGCAAATCCTCCAATGTGTTTCCAACGCCACCTGAATTCCCTGGCCTGGCATTGGGTATCCACCCCATGTCGCGTATTTTCTTTAGTTCTTCGATCAGGGCTTCTTTCGTATAAACTTTCAAAAGTCACCTTCCTGTTGAGTCGTAACGTAGGGCACTTGATCTTCCTTTATCAAGGGCAATTATCGATATTGTTGTACAGCACGTCTCTTACGCATAATTTGTTAGTTCGGGGGACGCCAAAAATCCAACAAGTATTCAAAAGTTGTCCCCATTGTTATGTAATTTGATGGCCAACCAAAAATTCCTACACGATTTACAATATTGGTACGGTCCCAAATAATGGTATTTCTTAATTCATACCCTCGTTTACGCAATTCTTCAATAAGCGCGACGTGAATTGTAATTCTCTGATTTTTCCACCACATATCAGGCACATTAATAACACAGTGCCCTTTAGGTTGCAAAAGTGGCAGTAGGCGCTCGTAAATTTCCCCCATTGCCTTTGTATATTCATCAAGCGACATCGTTCCCAAATCACGCGGGTCTTGGGAGTATTGTTCCACCTTGCCAAATTGCTCATTTTTACGTTCATCACCTCGGCGTGATTTGTTTTTTCGTTTTCGGTTTAACAAATTAGCGTATGGTGGTGAAGTCCAAATCAGTTTTACAGTTTCAGGCTCTAAATAGCGGTCTATATGTAAAGCATCATCCTGTATTGCGATTTGCTGGGCTTGGTTGAAAAGATTATCACCGGCTAATCGTTTTTGACATAATTCTATATATTTTTCTTGTAAATCAAAACCGATTGCATTGCGGTTTAAATCTTGCGCGGCTACAAGTGTTGTGCCGCTTCCTACGAAAGGATCAAGCACTAATTCGCCGGCATGAGTAAATAATTCAATGACTCTTTTTGCCAGCGAGATGGGGAATGTAGCGGGATGTAAATCCTTGTCTCGAATATCACGCGCTTCATAGTTAAACTGCCAGACACCGATTTGGCTTTTTACCCATTCTTTGGCAGTCATACAATTTAAATGGTTGGGGGGACAATCACAGGTTTTGGTATATCCGATATGAATATTGGTTTGGTACAATTCGCTTGTTTCTTTAATAGTACGGGGTAAATTATTTTCTATTAACTCATTATCCATTTGGAGTCTCCTAATTCCGTATGACAGGTTAGAGTAATAGTATACCAAAGCCTCCATGCCCTTTTGTTTGACCGAGATAACATGGAAACAAGCCGCTCAATGATAAGACTCAGCGGCAGCGGCGGCGCGGGCAAGGTCGCGCAGTTTTGGGAGCCGCGAAGCCGCTGTTCGCTGCAATCTCCAGTACAGCGGACACCCGTCCTTACAGCCTGGATGAAACCGGGGCGCAAATCCGCCAACGCGAAATCGCGCCCCTGCAACGCAAGGTCAAAAACTCGACCTCACCCTTTCCGTATTAGTCTCAAGGCTGTTTCTTGGAATCTGGACTTTGGCGTTTTCTTATTCGACCGCAAATTTACATGGTTTTTCGCCGGAGAGCGATTTAAAAATCTACGTCATCGTACCCGCAGGATGAATATATGCCATCTGTGGATTAATGCCGGCTATCCCCCGGTTCTGCCAGACTCCAGTATCCTTAGGGGTTGTCCAAAATTTACTTCCTTTTCTCTGAGTTGTATAGTGTGAGACCATGTTTGACGCAAAGTCGCAGAGTCGCGAAGACGCGAAAGTAGGTGAGTAGGCGTCAGCGAACAGCGGACCACGGAATGCGGAATGCAAAATGCAGAATGCAATCTACCCAACTGACTATCCGACTATTCGACTACACGACTAGGACGGCTTTTTCTTTGCGCCCTGGCGTCTTTGCGTTCTATTTTCGACAAATTTGCAAAGGTTGCACATCAGTTCTCGTTCATCCTCGTTAGAATTTTATACGCTCAAACCTCGCTACATGCCACTGTATTGATTGGCAAAAGTGCGGAGTTGTTTTTGGACAAGTCCTTATTATGAAAAGAAGCGTTCGTAATCATCGTGACTGCCAATCCAAAACCACGTCACCGTATCACCTTCAAGAATGCCCAAAGCACGATAACTGCGCGTGATTCTAACCGACCAGACATTCTCTTCACGATGGATGCATTTGAAATGTAGGGAGGGGTGAAAGGGATTCTTTGCCCACAAGCGATAAGATTTCCTGGCACTGCGTTTGATCTTTTTATCGAGAAGT
>DYKW01000123.1 GCA_020722405.1 Anaerolinea thermophila | reverse complement strand
ATCTGCCTGATGCCGTGCTCCTCGCAACAGACCCTCGGGACCTTGGCGGTAATAAAGCAGTGATGCTGGAAGAAGTTGAGATGGCGCCATGTCAACTCCTTGAAATCATGTGCCTTGCTCAACCTCCCACAAACAGGACAGGGATACAGGGAACCCCGATCCGCCCCGATCGTAAGCCGAAGCTCATGGGGAACCTTCGTGGTGTCGAGAATCTGCCCCGTTATCTTCCACGGCTCCTCAAGCCCAAGACCCAGACTGATGATATCCCGGCTGTTCATCACTTCCCTCCGTTTCGTGTGGATTGGAGCCCATTAAACTCCAAATCCACACGAAACGTCGAGGAGCCGTCTTTGCGCGACGCCTCGTGCGGCCTTTCCCATCTCGTAACAAGGTCGGCAACCCGGAGGCGATTGATTTCGGAACTCAATAGTCCGGCCTGCACACCCCCTGTCAACGCTTCGCCGCCTTCCTTGCGGAGGGCCGACGCATGACTCGGGGACACGGCTGGTCGCTACCCTTTACCGTGTGGAGGACTTTCACCTCTTACTCCTTGCCGGCTTTTACCGGCGTTTTCTATGAGACCATCAATCTTTGAAACCTCTCTTTTTTGATATTTTCCCTTAGATTGTCCTCTTACCCTTTAAGGCCAGCAGTAATATTGGCAAGACCACCAGCACAAGCGGCAGCTGCAGGAATAACCCTGAGACGATGGCAATAGCAAGAGGTCTGAGCATTGCCGACCCTTCGCCAAGGCCGAGGGCAAGCGGCATGAGCGCAAGGATGGCGGCTGTGGTGGTCATGGCGATGGGGCGGAGACGGTTCTCGCCGGCCTCGATCAGCGCGGTCTTGAAGGGTATGGTTGAAGAGATGAATATGGTGTTGAACTCGGACAGATAAAAGATGCCTGCCTCCGTTACGATGCCGATGATCATGGTGATACCCATCATGGATGAGATGTCGATCTCCGAACCTGTGATCCAGAGCCCGAAAAAAACCGCCGATATGGAAAAAAGTGTGGTAATGAGCACAGCCATGGCGATCCTGAAGCTCTCATAGAGAAAGAGTAGGAGCAGAAACACAAGAACGACCGCCGCGGCGAAGACCGTGATCAGGCCCTTGAAGGCGATCCTCTGTTGTTCATACAGGCCGCCAAGTTCATAATAGACCCCTTTCGGTATAAGCCCGGGCCTGCTCAGGGCCTTCTTCACATCCCTTATGACAGAGCCCATGTCCCGGCCGTTTATCCTGCCGGTCACTGCTATCATCCTTTTGAGATTTTCGTGCATGATCTGGGGCTGGCCGGTCAGGATATCAATCCTGGCTATTCTCTTTAAAGGAAATATATGACCGTCAGCGGCCTTGAGGCGCAGATTCTCTGTATCTCCGACTGTTTCCCTGATATTTTGGGGCGACCAGACCCTTACGCCCACCATCTTCACATTCTCCTGTATCTCGGTTGTAACAACACCGGTCAGATATTGCGAGACCAGTTGCGTAACCGCCTCAGGGTCAACCCCTTCAAAGGAGGCCTTGTCCCGGTCCACATGTACCTGAAGGGCGTCCCCTGCAAGGACGATTCCGTTCTTGACCTCCACAACGCCCTGAATGCCCCGTATGGCGTTTGCCACCTCGGATCCAAGTCTGCCAAGCTGCGACGGATCATCGGAGAAGAGTTTTATTTCTATGGGTTGCGGCACCGCGGTCAGATCGCCGATGAGGTCCTCCATGAGTTGCGCCATCTCGACCTCGATCCCTGGCACGGTCTTTTCTATCTTGCCCCTCACATCGTTCATTACGGCATCTATAGGACGCCTGGGTCTGGGTTTAAGCCTTACGAAAAAATCGCCCTCGTTGGCCTCTGTGATGAACCCGCCAAGCGCCGTGCCCGTTCGCCTTGAGTAGGTCTCCACCTCGGGAGTTGCGCGAAGGATAGCCTCAACCTGTCTCAGGAGCCGGTCGGTCTCGGTAAGGGATGTGCCTGGAGGGGTGCGGTAGTCAAGTATGAAGCCTCCTTCGTCCATCTTTGGCATGAAGCCCGAGCCGAGCCTTGTATATGAAAACCACCCTGCAAGGGCAAGGGCCACAAGGACAGGTATGAGAAAGACAGGGCGTTTGATCGCCATACCTCCCATAAACCCCCTGTAGCCGTTTTTAAGCCGTTGCTCCAGACCTTTTCTTTCGCCATGTCCAGCGTCTTTTTCGCTCAGCAGATGTGTGGCGAGTATGGGAACCACTATCCATGCCACCAGAAAGGAGACCATGAGTGCCGAGGCCATTGTGAGGGACAGGGCCTTGAAAAAGGCGCCAGTAACGCCGGACAGAAACGCAAGCGGGGCGAATATGACGATGGTAGAGGCCGAGGAACCGGTAAGGGGACCTGTTAGTTCCTTCATCGCAGACATGATCCTTTCATGTCTTGTCCCGCCCGTTCTTGCAATGTGTCTTACAATCTGCTCCTCCATGACGATCATATCGTCGATGATAAGCCCAACCGCGGCGGCCATGCCGCCAAGGGTCATGATGTCAAAACTCATGTGCAGGAGATATAGCACCAGCACGGTCACCGCCAGGACGCTCGGCACAGCAGCCGCTGCGATAAAGGTCATCTTCATGTTTCTCAGAAATACCCACAGGATGGCTGCGGCGAACAATACGCCCAGCAGCACCGCATCCCTGACGCTCTTCGCCGAGGCCAGTATCAACTCACTCTGATCATACCAGTTGGCGATCTTTACATCGCCTGGAAGCCGCTTCTTGAAGGAGGCGAGCTTGGCCTTTACATCACCGGCGATACGGACGGTATTTCCTTTTGGCTGCTGATAGACCTGCAACAGGACCGCATCATGGCCGTCCGCCGTTACCCTTGTCCACTGGGGGACTGTGCCGATGGTCACGGTGGCCATATCCTCAAGGCAAAGCAAACCATTCTGTCCGGACCGGATCACGGTATTTTTGATCTCATCCACCCCGCCAAGTCTGGTATCCGAGACGGCAAGATATAATCTGTAATGGTCTTCGACCCGGCCCACCGCCTTTACGACATTCGATGCTGATAACGCCTTTGCGACATCATCCATGGTGAGACCAAGGGCCTCCATCTTCGCAGGATCAACCATGACATGGAATTCGGCCTCCTGCCCACCCTGAATCTTAACCTTGGCTACGCCCTTGACCGTGGATAGAAAAGGGCTCAATTGATAGAGGGCGATGTCTCTCAGGTCCACAAGTGAGCGGGTATCGGATGTAAGACTGTAGGCGAGGACAGGAAAGACGGTCGGGTCCATCCGCCTTACCGTAAAACCAAGCCCCTGTGGAAGCCTTGATCTTATCTGGTTTATGGAAGACTCCACCTGCAGCATGGCCGAGACCATGTCCTGACCCCAGTCAAAATTTACAGAGATGTCCGCGCTGCCACGGCTTGTTGTGGAACGCACGCTGCGTGCGCCAGGCACGCTTCTAATGGCCTCCTCAACCGGCCTCGTAACCTCGATGGCCATAAGTTCGGCAGGCCTGTCGCCTGCATCAAGGCTGACCTCGATACGCGGAAACTCCGCATAGGGAAAGAGGGCCACAGGAAGGTTGAAACTCATGCCCGCGCCCGCAATGGCAAGGATTGCGATCAAAAATAGGATCGAACGGTGATGACCTTTAATCCATTCTGTAAGATTCACTCAAGACCTCGTTAATTCGTCACGGCGCCAGGTGCGGCCCCAGACTTCATCACCCTTACGGCCATTCCATCCGTCAGTTCATAGTTTCCAAGCACCACGGCCATATCGCCTCTGGAAATACCGCCGCCGCTGATCTCAACCTCGCCATGTTCTTCAAGACCGGCCTTTACGATATGTTTCTTTGCAAGGCCGCCCCTGACCGTAAAGACGACATGCCCTTTTCCTTCTGGAAGCACGGCGCTTCGCGGGACAAGGAGGCCTTTTTTTGAAGACACCCTTATCACACCCCTGGCGTACTCGTTCAGCATGGCGCTTAAATTCGATGGAAGCGATATAAAGACATCGAGAAGCCGGGTAGCAGGGTTCACCATCCTTGAGACTGCTCTAACCTTTCCGGTGACCGATGCAGCATCCGGTCTGTTTACAAAAGAGATGGCAGTCTCCTGGCCGGCTTGAATCAGCGAGATATCTTCAGGCTCCACGCCGAGTCTCACCTCGCGCCCATTTTGCGCGACGATCTCCAGAAGTGGACTCCCCGGCGGAACGACAGCGCCGCGGCCTGCAAAAACCCTCTTAACTATCAATTCCGAAGCGGGTTCAGGAAGGTTATCAAAAAAGGCGGTTACAAATCTTTCAACGGCAATTCCCTGGTCTTCAAGGTGTTTAAGCCGCACGCCGGCCTGATCAAGTGCTTTTTTTGCCGCTGTCATATCCTGGTTTGTTGCAAGTTTCAAAGAAAAACGCTGTGTTACAAGCCCGAGTTCCTTTTTAGCCGCCTCATTTTCAAGCCTTGCCTCCTTGAGCGCAAGCACGGCGTCAGGGCCTGGGGCTATCCTTAAAAGGCGATCCCCCTTTTTTACAGTTTGTCCCTCATTTACATAGACATCAGTGATCTGCGACTGATATGGAAGGGACAGGGTTTTAACCGCGCCTGGAGACGGGATGACCGTCCCATACGCGGTGATTGTCTTGGTGATAGCGCCTTCTCGCACAGGCGCACAATAGACAACGGCCCTGATGTCCTTCGTCTTTTCTGCGGCGCGCACCACCCCTCCAGCCCGGAAAAGAGCGGCGGCTAAAAATAACAATATGAATATGAATAAAAATCGTCTCAATTCCTGCCTCCGGATTGCAAGGATTTTAAATGCGCCAAAGAATATCAATGGGAATGTAAAAGTGTAGAGGACCCTCACGAATGCATAAAGGGTGGTCGTCTTGCCGTCCGCCTCCACCACTTGAAATCGCCCCAGTCCACCTGGGCCTGAAGCCCGGGCTCCGTCTCGAAACGGTGATAGGCGATCCGGTGATTTTGTTCCTTGACCGAACGGACAAAGAGCTTCGGGGTGTCGTAAGTGCCCGTGTAGCCCAGCCTGCGGATACGCTCCAGGATCCATGTCGCCCGATAGTCGTCCTCGGCAAGAAAATCCCGGATGACCTGATGATATGGCTCCAGAATGGGAGGCTTGCCCTTCTTGCGGCGATATGCAGGAAAGGAGCCGCCCTTAAGATACTTCTGACTGTCTCGCGATGGATCCCAAGCTTCCTGGAAATCTCCCGCACACTGTGACCCGCCCGCTTCATTGCAATAATGTCCATAAATACCTCCGTGGTGATCATAGGCATCCCTCCATTCCTCGGAGA
>DYKW01000122.1 GCA_020722405.1 Anaerolinea thermophila | reverse complement strand
CGGTGTGCCGCTCTCCCCAAATTATTGAGAAGTCGCCATGAAAAATAATTTTCACTACCAGACATGAAAATCTATTTTCAGATCAGATACCCTGATGCCGATTCATCAGGCTCAGTTGCTTTCCTACCTAAAGCTTTCTGGTTGCAAGGTGGGCTTGCTGATCAACTTCAATGTCAGGGTACTGAAGGATGGCATTCGCCGGGTGGTGAATGACTTTCCAGATTCTCTGCGTTCTCCGCGGGCCCTGCGGTAAACAGATACGCTGCAAGTGCCACGCGCTTGCGAGAGGGTGCGCTTACGTGTACAGGCGAAGGGGACGTGCAAGTGCGGGCGCTGGGATGCATTCCACTCGGGCCTAAAGACCGCGCCTGGGATGCGCGCAAGAGCGTGTTGATTCGGTAACGGGGCGGGGATAGAAGAGACCCGCGCAATGCCCTGCTGCAATCATCCATCATCTGTCGCGGCAAGGAACGTTCGTTGCGATAGCATCCCCTTTGGAGACGAAGCAATCCTCTCGCAACGGGAGATTTTTCGGGCTGCGCTCTCGCAAGGATACCGGTGCGTTGGGCGTTGCTCGAACAAAACGGTATGCGTAGGTTTCTTGGCAGCCAATTGCACAGGTCGAAATGTTGGCGCAAAACTTGAGATGATTTGCTTTTTTCCCTATTGCCTACACGGAAAAAATCTTGTACAATCACAACAAGTAAGCCGTTCCCGGCACAAGGATCACTGGGCAGTTCAGAACATTTCGAAGGAGAAAGCCAGCATGGAACTCATCAAAGTATCCGGCAACTCTCGCACATCAGCGGTGGCCGGCGCCATTGCCGGAGTTATTCGGGAACACGGACAGACCAATGTCCAGGCGATTGGCGCACAGGCTGTCAATCAGGCTGTCAAGGCACTGGCATTGGCACAGCGCTATCTTAAACGAGATAACTTGGAGATTCTTATGCGCCTGGAGTTCGTGGACATTACGATCGAAGACAAAGTGCGCACAGCCATTCGCTTTGCCGTTGAATCTCGTAAGGTAGAAGGGCTGGACCAAGACGCTGACGCCATCGGCTGAAGCCAATATTTTGGAGGGGGCAGAAACCATCAGGTTATATCAACCCAAAGATGATGCCGCGCTTGGGAAGTGTCTGCGCGGCATTTTTGCGGCATTTTTATATTTGTCCATGCGGTGAATTGATTGGGCGGGCGGGTAGTTGGCTGGGTTCGGCAGCAGACGTGCCCTAACCTGTGCCGTCAATTGCTCGCAGCAGGGCCTGACGATGGAGTATAATTTCGGCGGAGACAAAATATGCTCAACTTAAGTCCTGCAGAACTCATTGCTAACGTCTTCGTGCTGGTAGTGGCCTTTACCGTGCACGAACTGGCGCACGCCGTCACCGCCGACCGGTTCGGAGACCCCACCCCGCGTGCTCATGGTCGCCTGACGCTCAATCCGATAGCGCATCTCGACCCTCTAGGTTCGTTATTGCTGCTGGTCGCCGGGTTTGGCTGGGCAAAGCCGGTGCCCATCAATCCGGCCGTACTGCGGCGTCGTTCACCGGCTGCGGTGATGTGGGTTTCGTTGGCCGGGCCGCTTTCTAACCTGGCGCTGGCGATTTTAGCGGCGATTCCATTTCGCCTGGGCTTGCTGTACCCGGCCTTCCCAAGTGGCTTGTTCCCCAACCTATCGCAAATTCTGACGCAGTTCATCTTCATCAATCTGATTTTGCTGCTCTTCAACCTGTTACCGCTGGCGCCGCTGGATGGCGAGAAAATCATTGGCTATTTTTTGCCGCCCCAGTGGGCCTGGAAACTGGAGTCATTGCGCCCTTATAGCATGCCCATCCTGTTGGGACTGCTTTTCTTGGGGCCAATGATTGGCCTGGATGTGTTGGGGTGGCTCGTTTTTCGCCCGGCGGTTGGTTTGTTTCAGATCCTCGTGTAGCGATGTTGGTGCGCATTGCTTATCGAATCCGTCAATATTGGTGGACGTTTTCTTCTGCACCCAATGAAACTGATTTAGCGCTGGTGCGCGTCATACTGCCGCCGTCTTTACAGGCGCTTTTTTCGCGCATGACCACCGATGAGCAAGCCCATGCCGTGCGGGTATGTCGCCGATTGCTCCTCGAAGGGCATACCGAACCGGCCCTGCTGCAGGCTGCATTGCTGCACGACGTTGGAAAGGCAGGATACGCCCCCCTCCGCCCCTGGGAACGGGCATTGATTGTGGTGTGCAAGGCATTGTGCCCGCACGCGGTCTCTCGTTGGGGCCAGGGAGAACCTCAGGGTTGGAGGCGCCCCTTTGTGGTCGCGTTACAGCACCCCCTTTGGGGGGCGCGGGAAGCCCAAAGGGCCGGCGCCTCCCCTGAAGCGACGGCCCTCATCCGTTATCATCAAGATGAGACTTCCTCTGTGCCGCCTCGAACACCTGTTATACGCTTTCTGGCGGCATTACAGGCAGCAGACGATGCGAGTTAGGAGTTAGAAAAATGACGGTAGAACTAACGATTGTTGGTATTGGACAAATCGGTGCCTCCATTGGCCTGGCACTGCAAGAACACACCAACTTGATTCACCGGCGTGGTTACGATAAAGAGCTGGGCATTGCACACAGTGCACAAAAACGCGGCGCGTTGGATAAGGTGTACCTCAACTTGCCCAACGCGATTTCGAAGGCTGATATCGTACTGCTCGCACTGCCCATCAATGAAATTCGCCGCACGCTGGAGATCATCGCACCGGACTTGAAAGAGGGGGCGGTGGTGATAGATACCTCGCCCGTCAAGAGTGCTGTGGCTGCCTGGGCACAGGAGTTGTTGCCACCGGAGCGATACTACGTTGGGTTGACACCGGTTTTGCAACCGGCTTATTTGTACGCTTCGGCGTTTGGGGAAGAAGCCGCACAGGCCGATTTGTTTCGTAACACCCCAATGTTGATTACCGCGCCAGTAGGCACGGCTTCGGAGGCTGTAAAATTGGCGGCCGACCTGACGCGCTTGCTGGGGGCCACTGCTTTATTTGCCGAATTGGTGGAAGTGGATAGTATGATGGCTGCAACGCATATCTTGCCACAGTTGTTGGCGGCCTCATTGGTGAATGCCACCGCAGGTCAACCAGGCTGGCTGGATGCACGGAAATTGGCCGGACGCGCTTATACAGAAGTAACGGCACCGCTGAGCGCGTTATCGGTAGAGGCATTGGGCGAGGCCGCTTTACTGAACCGCGAGAATATCCTACGGATAATAGATACCTTCATGTCGGCACTAACCTATTTACGTAACGATATCGAGCACGGTGACCAGGAGGCCTTAGGCAAGCGTTTGGCGCGTGCCCAGCAGGAACGAGAACGCTGGTGGAAGCAGCGTCTGGAATCTGATTGGGTCAACGCCGATTTGCCAGAAGTGAAGTTGCCCTCAGCCTCGCAAATTTTCAGCCGTTTTCTGGGCGTTGAGCGCAGGGATAGGTCGGGCAAGTGAGATGTCGGGTTACTTTTGTTATATCGTGGTGTGCGCCGATGGTACGTACTATACCGGCTGGAGCACTGCCCCGCTACGGCGGGAACGTGAGCATAACCGTGGACGGGGGGCGCGTTACACGCGTTTCCGCCGGCCTGTTCGGTTAGTATACGTGGAATCGGTTCCGAATCGCTCGGCGGCCTTACGCCGCGAGCAGGAAATCAAAAGTCTGCCGCGCCATCGCAAACAGGCGCTGATTGTTGCCGGCACGCAACAGACGGCAGACCTTCTAAAACAATTATGAGGTGAAATGCTATGTCTGTAAAAACAGTTTCTCCCAAATTACAATGGCTAGAAGATGAAATTCAGCAGTTGCATGATGCCGGTTTGTATAATCACATCCGCACACTGGGTTCGCCGCAAGGCGCCTGGTTGGAGGTGGACGAGCGCCGGGTATTGAATTTCTGCTCCAATAACTACCTGGGACTGGCCAACCACCCTCGTGTGGTGCAGGCTGCCAAACAGGCCATCGATAAATATGGCGTCGGCCCCGGTGCAGTGCGTACCATTGCCGGTACGATGTCGCTGCACGTCCAACTGGAAGAACGTCTGGCGGCTTTCAAAGGGGTGGAATCTGCCATTACCTACCAGTCGGGTTTCAATGCCAACCTGGGTACGATCCCCGCATTGGTAGGGAAGGAAGACGCCATTTTCTCAGATGAACTCAATCATGCCAGCATTATTGACGGCAGTCGTTTGTCCGGCGCAAAAATCATCCGCTATGCCCATTGTGACGCCGCCGACCTGGAAAAGCAGTTGCAAGCGCATCGCTCAGAATACCGCCGGGCGCTGATTATCACCGATGGCGTTTTCAGCATGGATGGCGATGTGTCCCCGCTGGATAAAATTTACGAGGTCACCAAGAATTATGAAGCCATCTTGATGGTGGATGATGCCCACGGAGAAGGCGTCTTGGGGCGTGGCGGCCGCGGGATTGTGGATCATTTCAACCTGCATGGCAAAGTGGATGTCGAGGTTGGCACGCTCTCAAAGGCGTTTGGCGTGGTTGGCGGTGTGGTAGCCGGTCACGCGCGCATTGTGGAATGGCTGCGCCAGCGAGGCCGACCGTTCTTATTCTCTTCGGCCATGACGGTACCGGATACGGCCGCCTGTCTGGCCGCGGTTGACTTGCTGGAAGAATCTACCGAGTTGGTAGATCGCCTGTGGGACAACGCGCGCTATTTCAAGGCAGAGATGCAGCGTTTGGGCTTCGATACCGGCAAGAGTGCAACCCCCATTACGCCGGTCATGCTAGGGGAAGCACAAACCGCACAGGCTTTTAGTCGTGCCCTATTCGAGGCCGGTATTTTCGCTACAGCCATTGGGTATCCCACCGTGCCGCGCGGTGCCGCACGTATCCGAGTGATGATTTCTGCTGCTCACAGTCGCGATGATTTGGATCAGGGGTTGGAAGCCTTCGAGAAAGTGGGGCGCAGTCTGGGTGTGATTGGTGGCTAATCTCTCCTTAGTTTTGTGATGAGAGTTTGTTTGAATATCCCCTTTTGCCGTAGGGGCGGGTTCTGAATTCGCCCCTACTTTGCTCAAATGATTCTTCTCGAATTTTTGGGGTAATCCCAAAATCTTAACGCAAAGTCGCTAAGACGCAAAGACAGGTGACAGGCGTCAGGTATCAGCATGCTGCATTCTGCGAGCCACCCGATTACGCGACTACCCGACTACGCGACTAAAAGCGCGATTTTTTTTGCACCCCGACGTCGTCTTTGCGTTCCCTCTTCGATGCTGAAAAAACAACAAGTCAGGAAGGTATCTGATCTGAAAATAGATTTTCATGTCTGGTGGTGAAAAT
>DYKW01000121.1 GCA_020722405.1 Anaerolinea thermophila | reverse complement strand
TACTGGAAAATTTTGTGCCTTGTATCCCGGGTTTTTAGAGCGGAATTATATTTTTTGCCTTTTTTCAGCTTGTTTAGCCTATGCAATCCGTCGTGACAGTTCAGTGATAGAGGCGTGACGATTTCGTGACGTGGGATGGATATGATGAAAGAAAAAGACAAGGACGGATACACGGGGAGTTAGATCATGCCAAATCGGACGAGTTCGACTGATCCAGGCGAGTCGGGACTTTTCGGTCCTGAGCGCATAGCGTTCCGTTCGAAGTGCCGACTGCATCTGGTATGTGATTCACCAACGATCTCGTAAAGCGCATATCTGTATCCTTGGACGGGAAATTACTGGATTCCGGCCTCTGCCGGAATGACGATCTACGATGTCTGCCTTGCATACCGCCTCGTCATTCCTGCGGAGGCCGGAATCCAGTGGTGTACGATGACTGCCTTGGCGGAAGCAGGGGGCTTAGCTCCGGCAGGATGTGCCTGAATGTAGCGATGTCATCTCGGTTGTTTTTTTCTTTCCGTTTTGTGTGGATTGAAGGCCTGTATAGCTCCAATCCGCACAAAACGTCGAGGAGCCGAAAAATTCGGATTTTTGTTCGAGGACAAGGCGCGAGGAGGACAAAAAGCGGGGCATACTTCCCTGTATGTGAGCATTTTTTGGCCGACAAGCAATACAGCCATCGGACAAAAGGACAATTTTTCAGGTTAGCCAACAGATATGCGAGGCGAGCCTTATGACCCAGAGAATCATCTCTGTCAAGGACCTGGATTTCACGCCCCGGAGCGTGGCCTTCCCCTCTCCCCGAGACTGGCGGGACGTTGTTCTTTATTTCCTGCTGGTGGACCGCTTTGACAACAACCAGGACGGGATACCCCCGTATGATCCCGACACCGCGCCGAAGGGACGGGAAGCCGAGCAGGGCCGGATTTTCCAGGGTGGCAACCTCAAGGGTGTTACTCGCCGACTGGATTACATAAAGGGGCTGGGGGCCAACGCCATCTGGCTGAGTCCGGTTCTGAAAAACCGCCATGAAGACCCCTATTCCTACCACGGCTACGGCATTCAAAACTATTTGGAAGTGGATCCACGGTTCGGGAATCTGGCCGATCTCCAGGAGCTGGTCCGGCAGGCTCACGCCCGGGGCATGTATGTCATCATGGACATCATCATCAACCACACGGGTGACAACTGGGCCTATCCGGGCGATCATCCATACTATTATTGGAAAGGGGCCTCAGCCCCCTTTGATCTCGGTTTTTGGCGGGAGACGGATCAGGCGCCGGGTTTTCAAGAGCACGACGCTGTTTGGCCTCTTGAACTTCAGTCTCCCGGATTCTACAAGCGCCGGGGGCGGATCCGGAACTGGAACGACCCCGAAGAGGCGATCCACGGCGACTTCGAGTCCCTCAAGGAGCTGGAAATCAACCAGCCCCAGGTATTGGACGCCCTCATCAAGGTCCACAAGTACTGGATTGCGGCGGCAGATGTGGATGGTTTCCGGGTAGATACGGTGAAGCACCTGGAGTCCAGCCCCACTGCCATTTTCTGTAATGCCGTTCGGGAGTACGCCAAGCGCCTCGGCAAGCACAACTTTTTCATCTTTGGGGAAATCGTGGGGGATGACCGTACCATCCAGACCTATATCGGCCGGAACAGCCGCATTACCGGGACCAACGAACGATTCCCGTCCCTCGACGCTGCCCTGGACTTCCCCCTTTACTTCATCCTGGAGGAGGTCATCAAGGGATTTGTCAACCCTGCGGTGCTGCGGGAGCGGTACGAGAGATTCAGGGACCTTTATGCAGATCACGGTGAAGCCGGAAACTATTTTGTCACCTTTGTTGACAACCACGACCAGATGTCCCGGCCCCACCGCCGCTTCCTGCACAACAACCCGTTCACCTCCCAGGCCGGATTGGCCCTTGGGTACCTCCTGACCAGTTCGGGGATCCCCTGCATTTACTACGGCACGGAACAGGGCTTTGACGGCGGCGGCGGGCACGACAGTTTTGTGAGGGAGTGCATGTTCGGGGGCCGGTGGGGGGCCTTTGACACGACCGGCTGCCACTTCTTCAACCCGGAACACCCTCTCTATCAAAACACCGTCCGGATCGCCAAGGTCCGGCAGGCAGAACCGGCCCTTCGTTACGGCCGGCAATATTTTCGGGAGATCTCCGGGAACGGGGAGGATTTCGGCCATCCCCTTGACGGACGTTGCACCCTGGCCTTTTCCCGCATCCTGGACACCGAGGAGGTACTGGTGGCCCTGAACCTGGATCAGCATCCCCGGGAGGACTTTGTCACCGTGGATGCCAACCTGAATCCGGTGGGCGCCAAGGTGGCGAACCTCCTGACCGCGGGTCAGGAAGCCAGGGTAGAGCAACGGGGATCAAGGCATGCCGTCCGGGTGCCTCTTGCAGGTCATGAAATGGCCATCCTGAAACTCGGTACATGAATTTTCGAAAAACGACGATGATGGACGCTGTGTTCATCCTCCGGTTTCTACGTAATTTCGAGTAGTTGCGCGTTCGATGTTCATGAAGCCTCCGTGATCCGGCTGAGCAGCAAATAGACCAGCGCGCTCAAGAGCATTCCGGCCGCGAACATGCGCATGTTGCGGTAGCGCTGCGCCATGGGCACCAGTTCATGCAGGGAGACAAAGGTCATCGCCCCGGAGGCGAAGGCCATGAAGTGGGCGTTGAGCGCAGGGGCAACCCCGACCGCCACCAGACCGACGACAGCCCCCAGGGGTTCTGCCAGGGCGGAGAGCATGGCTGCGGCATAGAGGAAGCGCCGGCTGCGGATCACTACTGCCGGTACTGCCATGGCGAACTCCTCAGGTACGTTGTGCAGTGCGATGGCGACTGCGATCAGCACGCCTAGCCCGGGCGACGCGATGTAGGCGTTGGCCATGGCGAACCCTTCGGGAACGTCGTGCAGGATCAGGCCGAAGGCCACCAGATAGGCGGACTTGATGAGCACCCTGTCGGCTATCCCCTTTTCCGACACCAGGTGGGTATGCGGTACGATGAGGTGGGCCGTCCAGACCATGCCGGCACCCAGGGTGAAGCCCAGGAGCGTGGAAGGCGTTCCCATGATGCCGACAGACTCAGGCACCAGCTCCAGCAGCGAGATCAGGAGCATGATGCCGGTGGAGAATCCGATGCCGGCGGCGATGGCCCGGACGTTTTCGCGCAGCCAGATCGCCAGCATCACGCCAAGCCAGGTCGTGAAGACTGACAGCAGGGACAGTAACAGGACGGCCGCGTAGGTCGTGCTCATGTCATCGGGCCCAGGACAGCTGGTTCCATTGTGGAACCCGTCTAACTGGGTCGTGCCTCCTGTTTGCTCGCCAGTCCGTCAACCTTGATGGTCTCGTAGAAAGTCCCGAACTCGCATGCCGGACCTGATCCGGCATCCAGAACATATTGAAAAAACTGGATTCCGGCCTGCGCCGAAATGACGCCGGAAACGGAATTTTCGACCTTTACGAGTCCATCAGGCCTTATTTATGCCCTGTCAGCCCAACTGTCATTGAAGAATGCTTTCAAAAGGGATGCCGATGTCTGCTTGGGTTGTTGGGATTGACAATAAACGCCATTGTGGTGTCTTCTGGAATCCGCTGTGGCGTTCTTTCTTCTCGCTTGAATTATTATTTTTCCACTTTGGGGCCACTTTGAAAAGTTTCTTGTTCGGACAGGGTTGAAGGCCCGGTTACCCCTCATGAAACTGGCCCTCGTTTCCCCTCCTTGCATCAGGCCGACCAGCCCGCCTCTCGGGCCTGCGGTCCTGGCCTCCTATCTCGGAAAACATCTGCCATCCGTCCAGGTGAGGACCTTCGACCTCAACCTGCTCTGCCATCAGAGGATGCTTCAGGGGATGAAGGAAGGCGTCATGAAGCTTCACCTCTATGACTGGGACGAGGACACGACGGCAATGAGGGTGGATGAGGCGCAGTCCTTTATAAGGTCCGACTGGGGTCCTGAATCCGATCTCGGCCGCTATCATCGTGAGGCCACGATCCTCCTCAGCTTTGAAAACATCATGGGCGTCTTCATGTCGGAGATGGCCTCAAGGGCCTTGTTCGGCATCCCGATCCCCGGGAGGATCGAGGCCTTTTTCAGGGACCTGATTCGTCCTGTTGTGGAATATGGACCTGATATGGTGGGCATTTCGGTCCTTTTTCATCGGCAGATGCTTTTTGCTGCACATATCGCCGGCATGATCAGGCAGGAGACCTGCGCCAGGGTCGTGCTGGGCGGGGCAGGAATCGGGGTCATGTCAAGGCCCGGGAGGATCCTGGAGGAACCATGGGAGAGGGGGTACGAAGGCCGGACCTTCAGGATGGAGCCCGGCCACTTTTTTGACTATCTCATCCCCGGTGAGGGGGAAAGGTCGCTTTTGCAACTCTGCAAGGCCGGTGGGGAGCGGGATCTTTCCGGGGTCCCTAATCTCGTGCGTCTCCGGAATGGCAAGCTGGAGGAGAATCCTCCCGAGGTGATCGACGATCTCGCCGAGATCCCTGAGCCCGATTTCAGCGACCTCCCGCTGGATAAATATCTCGTCCCCGAGATCGTTCTTCCCGTGCTTTTCTCGCGGGGTTGCCCATGGGGAAAATGCAGCTTCTGTACCCACCACCGCTCGTACCTGCGCTACAGGCCCCTTCCAATCGACGAGTGCCTGCGGCAGTTGAAGGTGCTCAGGGAAAGGCATGGAACCCGTTTGTTCTCCATCTATGACGAGATGATACCTCCGGAGCGTTTCAGGAGACTGGCCCGGGCGATCCTCGATGAAGGCCTCGAGATCCGTTATTCGGCCTATGCAAAACCAACCCGTCAATTCGACGCCGACCTGTTGGGTCTGATACGACGGTCGGGATGCCAGGTGATCATGTGGGGAGTGGAATCGGCAAGCCAGAGGGTCCTTGACCTTATGGGTAAGGGGACCAGGGTGGAGGACATGAAAAAGGTCCTTGAGAGGGCTGGCAGCGCCGGGATAATGAATCTGATCTTTGTCATGTTCGGTTTTCCGACCGAGACCAGGGATGAATTTTTCGAAACCATTGCCTTTCTCGACAGGAATCGCAAATATATCCATGCCATCTCCAAGGGGGTATTCATCCTCACCGAGGGTTCCATGGTGGAGAGGATGCCGGAAAAATTCTCCATCACGAAGATCAGCGCAGCCTCTGGCCCTCCCGAGACCTCGCTGAAATACGATGTCTCAAGAGGGCTCAGCCCGGGCGAGACGGAGGCCCTTTACAGGGACAACCGGAAGTTCTTCGATGGACTCGGGCTTTCCCCCCGCTTCGGCGCATATCGGGAGCATCTCCTTTCCCTCGGTTTTTCAAAAGGGAATCTTGGAAAATGAGGGTTTTTGTCCCTTCGACCGCTTTTTCCGTGC
>DYKW01000120.1 GCA_020722405.1 Anaerolinea thermophila | reverse complement strand
ACGCAGAGACGCAAAGGTTTTTTTACAGAAATTTCACCACGAAGACTCAAGGGCACAAGGAGTTGAATATGCAAGCACCTCAAAACTTCAACGCACCCGCCAAAGGTGTGGGAGAGTGGTTGGTCAGCACGTTAGGGCGGCTGGTTGTTTCGCTCATCGTCCCAATTGTCACCTTTGGGCTGCTGGTGCTGGGCTTCCGCTGGCTACGAGATGCCATCCCAGATAACAACACGCAAAAGGCGGTTATTTCGGTGGGGGCCATCGTGTGGGGCGTTGGCGGGGCAGCCTTGTTGTACGTAGTAGCCAACTGGCTGGTTGAACGTTTTTCCCCGATCTGGGTACGCCGATTGCAGCCCTACGTCTTCGTTGGTCCGGCAATTGCCGTGTTGACCTGGTACCTGGCGCTCCCAGCGCTGCGCACCTTCCGCATCAGTCTGTACGACCGACAAGGAGAAGCCTTTGTCGGATTGGCAAACTACGTCGCCATCTTCACCGAGCGAGACATGTTGCTCTCGTTTCGCAACAACCTGATGTGGATTATTTTCGGCGCCAGTTTGACAATCATCTTCGGCCTGCTCATCGCCGTATTGGCCGACCGCAGTCACTTCGAAAACATTGCCAAAGGGTTGATTTTTATGCCCATGGCGATTTCGATGGTCGGTGCGGGGGTTATCTGGAATTTTGTGTACGCGGTGCGCGACATCAATGACCCTCAAATCGGTTTGTTGAATGCCATCTGGGTAGCCCTGGGGCAGGAGCCCCAAGCCTGGACGGCCATGCTGCAACCCTGGAATAACCTGTTCCTAATTGTGGTCATGATCTGGATGCAGACCGGCTTCGCCATGGTGATTTTCTCCGCGGCCATCAAGGGCATTCCCGATGATTTATTGGAGGCCGCGCGCGTGGATGGGGCGAACGAAATCCAGATTTTCTTCCGCATCATGCTGCCTTATATCCGCAGCACCATCATTACTGTCACTACCACCGTGTTAATCTTCTCCCTTAAGATATTCGATGTGGTGTGGGTGATGACCGGCGGACAATTCGGCACGCACGTCATCGCTACCCAGTTTTACCGGCAGGCCTTTACCAACCAAAACAAAGGCCTTGCGGCTGCCATCGCATTTCTGTTACTGCTGGCCGTCGTACCGGTGATGATTTACAATTTGAAACAGTTCCGCGAAGAGGAGGCTTTCTAAAATGAGCACAAAACCATCTGGCAACAAACGTCAAAAACTCATTTCGGATCTCCTCGTCAACGGAACGCTGTTTCTCATTGTAGCGGTGTGGACCATCCCTACGCTAGGGGTGCTGGTTTCCTCCTTCCGCAACCGTTTCGACATCCAAACATCCGGTTGGTGGGCCATTTCCCCACACAAGGAATGGGTCAAGGTCTCCGAGATGGATATCCCTGAGGGCCTGGACCCCAATGGGAGCATGGAAATCCTGGGGGTTACCGGCACCTTCGATGAGTTCCGGAAAGGTGTGACCAACGCCCAAGGGCAGCAAATCACCTGGGTTGGGAATAAGCGCCTGGGGCACATCGAAGTTCAAGAGCAGCGCTGGACGACGCGCACCGATTTTTCGCTCGACAACTACAAGCAGGTGCTACAGGGTAAAAGTTTCGAATTGAAAAATCCCGACGGCAGCATAACAACCGTCCAAGGTGACAACTTCGTGGGGGCCTTTCTGAACAGCCTGACGGTTACCATTCCAGCAACGGTCATCCCCATCCTGATTGCCGCCTTCGCAGCCTATGGTTTCGCCTGGATGCGTTTTCCGGGACGCCGTTTGCTCTTTGTGTTGGTGGTTGCGCTGCTGGTTGTCCCCTTGCAAACCGCGTTGGTGCCCATCCTGCAGGACTACGTCAAACTAGACCTGAACGGCACTTTCTTGGCAGTCTGGCTGGCACACACCGGGTTTGGCCTACCACTGGCGACCTACCTGCTGTTCAACTACATCAAAAGCCTACCGCGCGACATCCTGGAATCGGCCTTCATCGACGGGGCTTCACATTTCACCATTTTTACCCGTCTAATCCTCCCCCTTTCGGTCCCCGCGCTGGCCTCCTTCGCCATCTTCCAATTTCTATGGGTGTGGAACGATTACCTGGTGGCGCTGGTTTTCATTGGCGCCAAACCGGATGTGCAGGTACTCACCATGCGCCTGGCCGAAATGGTCGGTTCACGCGGCAACGATTGGCACCTGCTAACCGCCGGGGCATTTGTCTCGATGGCCCTGCCGCTAATTGTGTTCTTCTCCCTACAGCGTTATTTTGTGCGCGGCCTGCTGGCCGGCTCGGTGAAGGGATAATCCCAAACGGCGCTAAGGAGGCCTCTCGCCTCATCCTCTCCTCAACCAGATAGAGGCCTGCCTGTCTCCCAACGCGCTGACGTTAAACAGCGCCGGTGGAAGGGCACGCCGTACCACTGCACACAGTCAGATAACTCCCAAAACCAATGATCCAATTCTCCAAAAACTTTCTCTGGGGCGTTGCTGCCTCAGCCTACCAAATTGAGGGCGCCTGGAATGCTGATGGCAAAGGCCCCTCCATCTGGGACACTTTCGTGCGTCAGCCCGACCGCGTGCTCAACAGCCACACCGGCGACGTGGCTTGCGACCATTATCATCACATGGAGGCTGACGTCGCTTTGATGGCGGAACTCGGACTGCCGTGGTACAGCTTCACCATCTCATGGCCGCGCGTACAGCCACGCGGACGCGGCGCACTCAACCCCAAAGGACTGGATTTCTACGATCGCCTGGTGGATACCTTGCTGGCGCATGGTATCCGGCCTAAGGCTACGCTTTACCACTGGGATCTGCCGCAGGCGCTGCAAGACGAAGGCGGCTGGCCAGAGCGCAGCCTGACCGACCGCTTCGCCGAGTACGCTCGCGTTGTTTTCGATAAACTGGCTGACCGGATACATCTCTGGGCAACGTTTAATGAGCCCTGGGTGGCAGCTTTCTTGGGTTACGGCCACGGCATCCACGCACCGGGTATCTGCAATGCCCAAGCCGCCTATCAGGCTGCCCATCACATGTTGCTGGCCCACGCCAAAGCCGTACAGATCTTCCGTGAAGGCGATTACGATGGCGAGATTGGATTGATTCTCAACCTTAACCACGTCCAACCCGCCAGCAATCGTCCCGAAGACCTGGCCGCAACCGAGCGCGTCTATGCCGAGACGCACAGTATCTTCCTCGACCCGCTCATCCATGGCTGTTACCCCGAAGCATTTTACAACTGGCTGGGGCCACACGCGCCCCGACGTGCCGCGGGCGATCTAACACAGATCCACGGGACGGTAGACTATCTCGGCATCAATTACTACAACACCGATACCGTCGCCTACGACATCTCCGGCGGCTGGTTGAAAGCCCGCCTGACCCCTTATGTTGCCCCTGGATGGGGGTTCACCACCATGGGCTGGGGCATAAATCCTTACGGACTGCGAGCCAGATTGCGCGACCTGCAAACTCGCTACAACAACCCCAAACTCTACATCACCGAGAACGGCTGCGCCTTGCCCGATCAGCCCGACGAGAACGGCTTCGTCGCGGATTACGAGCGCATCGCCTTTTTGCGCGCTCACCTCTGTCAGATGCACGCCGCTATCGAGGAAGGCGCCAATGTCCAAGGGTACTTTGTGTGGAGCATTTTCGATAACCTCGAATGGGAACGCGGGTACAGTCAGCGCTTTGGCCTTGTACGGGTGAATTTCGATACGTTAGCACGCATCCCGAAACAAAGCGCCTACTGGTACCGCCAGGTAATACAACACAACCGCCTGGAATGCTAACATGAACAAAACCCCCTGGTACAAAAATGCCATTTTCTACGAACTCTACGTACGCGCATTTCGCGATAGCAACGCTGATGGACACGGCGATCTGCGTGGCGTAATCGAAAAACTCGATTACCTTCAGTTTTTGGGCGTTGATTGTCTGTGGTTATTGCCAATCTACCCTTCCCCACTCAAGGATGACGGCTACGACATCGCCGATTATTACGACATTCACCCCGATTACGGCATCCTGGCAGACTTCGAAGCGCTTATCCGCGCCGCGCACGCCCGCGGCTTGCGCGTCATTACGGATTTAGTGCTCAACCACACCTCCGACCAGCACCCCTGGTTTCAGGCTGCCTGTGCCGACCGCAACAGCCCCTACCGAGATTACTACGTGTGGAGCGACAGCGACCAGAAGTACAAAGAAGCCCGCATCATCTTCCTGGACACCGAAACGTCCAATTGGACTTGGGATGAACAGGCCGGGCAGTACTACTGGCACCGCTTTTACAGCAGTCAGCCGGACCTCAACTTCGATAACCCAGCCGTGCAAGAGGAAATGCTCAACGTGGCACGCTTTTGGCTGGAACTGGGCATTGACGGTTTTCGCGTCGATGCGCCGCCCTATTTGTTCGAGCGTGAGGGCACAAACTGCGAAAATCTCCCTGAAACCCACGCCTACCTCAAACGTTTCCGCGCTTTCGTAGCGCAAATCAACCCACAGGCGGTCTTGCTCAGCGAAGCCAACCAGTGGCCGGAAGATGTGCGCCCTTACTTTGGGGAGGGCGATGAAATGCACATGAACTTCCACTTCCCGCTCATGCCGCGTCTCTACCAGGCGCTGGCGCAAGCCGACCGCACCCCGATTGTGGAAGTTATGCGCCGTACACCGCCTTTGCCCGCCAATTGCCAGTGGGCGACTTTCCTGCGTTGCCACGACGAACTCACCCTGGAGATGGTCTCCCCCGAAGTGCGCCAATTCCTGTGGGAAACGTACGCCCCGGAGCCGCGTATGCGCCTCAACCTGGGGATTCGTCGCCGCTTAGCCCCCCTGATGAACAACGACCACCGCAAAATCGAATTACTGTACTCCCTGCTGTTCAGTCTGCCAGGCGCACCCACCCTTTACTACGGGGATGAAATCGGCATGGGAGATAACATCTGGCTCCCCGACCGCGAGGGGGTACGGACGCCCATGCAGTGGGTTGCCGAGCCGCCCCATGGTGGATTCGCCCCCCCAGAGGCCCAGCCCTACGCACCGGTCATCAACGACCCCGTGTCTGGCTATGCGCAGGTCAACGTCGCCAGCCAAATGGACGATCCCAATAGCCTGCTGCACACCGTCCGCCGCATGATTGTCCTCCGCAAAGCACACCCCACCTTTGGCGAAGCCGATTTAACGTGGCTGGAAACCCCCAAAGCGGTAGCCGCCTTCCTGCGCCCTGGCCCCGAGGAAACGCTGCTGGCCGTCCACAATTTGAGCGCACACCCCCAAACCATTCCCCTGCCCACTGGCCGCTTTACCGGCCTGCTAGACGAGCGCATCGTGCAGGGACACCTCACGCTGCCCCCCTACGGCTACTGGTGGGGCCGCATCTCGACAACTTGAGGTGTCTGAATATTTCCGACGCGGCTACTCGCAGTGACATTTGGTTGCGGAAAAGTCCTCAGTAAGGGGATGAATTCCGGGACAGGCGTCAGTTTTCAGCCTTTAGGCGCCCGCTCTCTACTGACTACCCAACCACCCAACCGGCCGACCACCCGACTACCAAACTACGCGACTAA
>DYKW01000119.1 GCA_020722405.1 Anaerolinea thermophila | reverse complement strand
GCCTGTCCCCCCGTGGGCGGGTGCAAGACAGCCTTCAGCCTGTCCCCCCGTGGGCACTCATGCCCGGTGTCCGGCGGCGTGGGAGCCGCCTCTGCTACAACAAGAAAATTATCTGTTTCTTTCGGTTTGAGCAGCGCTACGCGTGCTGTGGCTTTACTTGCAGTGACATTTGGTTTCTAAACTGATCTTGCTCCTGAAACGCCTGCGTATGGAGGGAAGTCTCAACCGCACAGGTCGATAAATTTCGAGAGCCAGGTAGTGAGTTACGACAAACCCGCAAAAGCCCTACCCGTCACCTTGCGCCCCGTGACATTCCACGCTATTCGTGATAAACTTCACCCCCTGTGGAAAGGCTGCCTGGGCTGTCGAAACATACTTCGTCTTTCCTTCCTTCAATATTATGACTGCTCCCCTTTCACTCATTGTTCACGGCCATTTCTATCAACCCCCACGCGAAGACCCACTGAGCGGTGAAATTCCCCCAGAGAGCGGCGCCTCACCCTACCCAAATTGGAACGAGCGCATTCATGCCGAGTGCTATCAAGCCAACGCCAGCGACGGCAATTTTGGGCATATCAGTTTCAACGTTGGCCCCACGTTGGCCGGTTGGATGCAATACCACCATCCCGATACCTTGCAACGCATCGTGGCAGAAGACCGTGCCAACGTGGGAAAATACCGCGTTGGGAACGCCATAGCACAGGCCTACAACCACACCATCCTGCCGCTGGCTTCTTACCGCGACAAGGTCACGCAAGTACGCTGGGGGATTGCAGATTTCGAACATCGCTTTGGGCGCAAACCGACCGGTATGTGGCTGCCGGAAACCGCCGTAGACACCGAAAGCCTGATGGTACTGGCCGATCACGGCATCGAATTCACCATTCTCGCCCCCTGGCAGGCCAACGTGCCCATGCCAGATGTCACCGAACCCTATCTGGTCTCTTTGCCCGGCGGACGGCGCATGACGGTCTTTTTCTATCACAGTGAGTTGAGCGCGCGCCTCAGTTTTGATCCCCACATCACATTGAATGCCGATGCGTTCGTTCAAAGTGAGTTGTTGCCACGCTACAACAACACCAAGAAATACAGCCAAACCCCTCAGATGCTGCTGCTGGCTTCCGATGGTGAACTCTACGGGCACCACAAACCCGACCGCCACCGTTTTTTGGCGTACTTGTGGGAACACAGCGCCCCCGAAAACAACGTAGAGATGACCTTTCCGGCGCGTTGGCTGCGAGAACATCCACCGCTGCACACCATCCCCTTGCGCTATAACACCTCCTGGTCATGCCACCATGGCATTGCTCGCTGGAGCACCGGTTGCAGTTGCACTCCCGGCGACAGCAGTTGGAAGGAAGCCCTACGCAAAGCCTTCAACGAATTGGCAGCGGAGATTGATACGATATACTACAATTACCTGATACGCCTGATTCACGATCCCTGGGAGTTGCGCCACCGTTATATCGAAGTCATCTTGGGGAAACAGCACACTGCAGCATTGCTGGAAGCACTGGGCGCGCCACCTTTGCCTTTCCAGGAAATACGACGCGTGGAATGGCTGCTGATGGCACAGTACGAGCGGCAACGCATGTTCACTTCGTGTGGCTGGTTTTTCGAAGATTATGACCGCATCGAGCCCAAAAACAACACGGCCTATGCTGCACAAGCCGTGTGGATGGTGTATCAGGCCATTGGGGTAGATTTAAGTGAGGCAGCACTCCAAAATCTACGCCACGTTGTCAGCCAAAGCGGGAATATCCGCGCCGACCAGGTCTTCTTGCAGCACCTGGTGCGTGCCCAAACCAGCGTTTTGGATGCGCCGCGCCGACAGTGGTAGAGGGGCCAACCCAACCCGGCCAACCAACGCACGCCAGATGGCGGGTTGGGATGCCGCCACACGACTTGTAAAACCGCAAGTTCGGTACGCAAACGACGGAATAGCCCCGCGTTCATTCTTCCAATGCCGAAACAGCCTCCAACAAGCGGGCTACCTGGTATTCACTCTGTGCCTCCGCCCGTTGTAACAGGCGGATGACGGCATAACTGGACTGCAACGTGGTGACCCGGGCTTCGGGGGATAGATGGGGGTCGGCCAAAATTTGGACGGTGGCTAATACCAACATCCAATGCAAAGCCGTTTCGTAGGCTTCCTTTTGGAACCACAGTATGCCCTGGTATTCGTTGACTTTGAGCAAGGTACGCACCAACGGGTCGTGCAGCCATTCGGTCAAGATGGCGCTCAATCCGTCGCGCTGAAAGCGCGTGTACCAATCGCTCCATTGGAGCAAGGCACGCCAGACCTGCAGGTTGTGAGCAGTTCCTTCGGATGACTGCCCCTTTTCTTGCCACAGTTGGGCAACCAGACGGTCGAATAGCCAGTTGTCGTACCATCGTCCATCAGGGGGAACAGGAAACCCTCCGGGGGGCGCGGGGGGGAGCAGATTTCCCAAGGGGCGTGTAAAAACCCAGGTGAGCAGCAACCACCAACGGGTCGGGGTGGTTTCCAGGAAACCCTGAAGGGCGCGCCGCACCTGGAGGGCGTCTTCCTCCAGTGAGGGTAAATCCTGCCAGGTGGCCAGGCGCAAAGCGATTTCGGTTTCGGCGCGCAGGCTATCGGGGTAATCATCCACCGATCGATGGGTAAAGTCGGCCAGCGTATCGGCCACGCGCCGCGCCTTGCTCTCGATTTCATCCAAAACCGTGGGAAGATTTTTCAACCGCTCAGGGTCACGGTGTAAGAGTGCCCATTCCAATTGGCCGGGGTTGAGCAGTCCACGCAAGGCGTCGTGCAAGGGCTGCAAGACCATCAGGCGCAAATGGGCTTCGATGTCGGGCACACCGCCGCCCTGAAGTTCGGCATGTAGACGAGCGTAGCGGCCATCTACATCCTGCACCTGTCGGAAATCCAGGAAAACGTGATACCGGTAGGCTTCCAGTTCGACATACAAACCCTTCTCCCACAGTTCACGGTTACTGCGGATGTACTCCAGGCCATTTTTTTGGTCACGGAAAATGGTAAAGGTGTCGGCGGCATTGCGCAAGGCCAACCCTTCGGCCAGCGTGCGCTGCTGGAGGTGCTTTTCTCCCTGCGCATCCTTGACGGCAAAGGCGGTTGAGGTGCGAATCCAGCCACGGGTTTGGGCATAGGCGTTGTGGTAGATGACCAGGGCACGCTGGTCGTCCAGGCGGTTGGAGTAGGCAAAGACGTTTTCATCCACCGTGCCTTGGGGGGTATAGAAATCGTAGAGCAGGAAGTTTTCCACTTCGGCAAACAGGCGGCGGCGGTGCAGCAGGGGGCTGATTTCGGCCTCGTGACGTGCCACCATTCCGGCGTCGGGCTGTTCACTCCAGTAGGCGCGGCGATATTCCATGCCGTATTTCTCGGCAAAGCCCTCGATTTGACCGTGCCCAAACATGGGCAAACCGGGCAGCGTGGACATCATCAGGCAGATGCCAAAGTACTTGTCCCCCTTGCCAAATTGCTCGACCGCGGTGCGCTCGTCGGGGTTGTTCATGAAGTTGACGTAGCGCTTGAGGACTTCGGGGTCGAATTCCAGGGTGTTCTTGATGACGGCGCGGTATTCGGCATTTTTCTCATCGCGCAGCATGTTCATAAAAGCGCTGTTGTAGACACGGTGCATACCCAGGCTGCGCACAAAGTAGCCTTCCATCATCCAGAAGGCTTCGGCCAGCAGCAGGGTATCGGGCGCTTCGGCGGTAATGCGCTCGACCACTTCGCGCCAGAATTCCTGCGGCATGGCAGCATCGAATTCCTGCCGGGTGAGGCCGAATTCGGCCCGCGAGGGGATGTCGCCCCCCGTACCGGGTTCGGGGAACCACAAACGTTGGTAGTGTTTCTTCGCCAGCGTCATGGCGGCGTCGAAGCGGATGATGGGGAACATGCGCGCCACATGCAGGATGGTTTGGATAGCGGCTTCGCGCACTTCGGGGTTGAGATAATTCAACTGGGCGGTATCGTTCCAGGGCATGGAAGTGCCATCGTTGCCGTGGTAGATGAAGCGCGTCTCTCCGGTGCGATGGTCCACGCGCTTGAAGACGACCGCCGCGTCGGTGCGGGTGTAGTAGTGATTTTCCAGGTAGACGCCTACATCGGGATGCTCAGAAAGGTTTGGCCCATTGAAGGTGTAATTAGGGAAGGGACTATAGGGCAGCGAGATGAACCAATCGGGGTGTTCGACAATCCAGCGGGAGTAAATGCCGGTGTGGTTGGGCACCATATCCGCCGCCAGCCGAATGCCATAGCGGGCGGCACGTTCACGCAGGTTTTGATAGGCTTCGTAACCTCCCAAGTTGGCAGCAATTTGATAATCGTAAACCGAATACGCGGAGGCAATCGCCTCGGGGTTGCCGCACAGATGTTTGACTTTTTGCGAAGCGCCGGAACGCTCCCACAGGCCAATCAACCACAGGCCATTGAAGCCGCGGCGTGCCAGGGTTTCCAGTTCCTGATCGGGAATTTGATCCAGGCGGGTGATGGGGCGTTGATACTGGCGGCTGAGTTGATCCAGCCAAACGTAGGTATGACGGGCAATCAGCACCACGCTGGGCATCCAGTTGCGGTCGAGGGAAAAGCGTTCGGGCTCTTCTCCCAGCGCATCGGAGAAGGTGGGCACGGAAACCGAAACACCTGCGCCACCGCCGGTACCAATGCGAATGCGGGTTTCTTCGGCAATGAAATCCAATCCCCCCAACAAACGGTAATAAAACTGGTCTCCTAGCAGGGCACGCCAATGTTCGAGGAGAAATTTGAGTTGCGCTTTGAGCGAGTGCGGGGCTTTGCGCGCCGGTTCGCGCAGCAATTCCAAAAGGGGTTGATTATCGGGGCCAAAAGGCGGCTGGGTTTTGAAATATTCGTCCAACGCCACCATCACCTGAGGATAGACCGTTCGAGCGCGCAAGTCGCCATCGCTAAACAGTTCAGACATCGGCTGCATGGCCGGGTTTTCGTTTGCCAGTGCCAGCATGACGATTTCTTCCAGCACGGCTTCGCGCGTTGGTAAATCGTCAATGGTGGCATTCAGATAGGCATCCAGGCTGATTTCGCCGCGATAAAGCGCTGCCGCGGGAAAGGTTTCGGCAAAGAAACGCAGCAAGGTCTCGATGGCTTCGTCCCCAAACTGCTGTTGCAAAACCGTCAACGCGCCATGCCAGGCCATCGGCTGTCGTTGACGGCGATACTCGGCCGAAACGAAGTGCAGGATTTCCTCAATCAAGCCGGCGGCATTGATTTCACCGGCGCGCAACGCCTGTTCGGGTGGGCGCAGCGCATTCAGGCGGGCGGTGAAATCCCGCACGGTTTTAAAATCGGCAAAAAGCACATTGCCTCGCAACCCAAACAAAGTGCTATCCAGACCGCTTTGTTGCCGTATGGCACGCGCAACGTGTAACTCCAACCCCAAAGGAGCAAAAAGCACAGGCATAAACCCTCCACGTAAAGAAAATATCGACATGCTGCATGTCGGAAACATTATATCAACACAAGAACAAGCGCGGAAAAAGAAACCGCTTCCAGGTTTTGCGCGTTTGCCAGGCGACAGGCGTCAGCCGTCAGCGAACAGTGAAATAGTGGAAAGTGGAAAGTAAAAGAGTGGAAAGTGAAAGAGTGGAAAGT
>DYKW01000118.1 GCA_020722405.1 Anaerolinea thermophila | reverse complement strand
TCGCCATGAAAAATAATTTTCACCACCAGACATAAAAATCTATTTTCAGATCAGCCTTTTTCTGTGGTGTTTGTATCATCTCGATAACCTGGGGACTTAGTCGCGAAGACACAAAGGTTCTTTGGGTGTCCGCTGGTTTTGGTACACCTGGCTTTGGGAATTTGTCCACAGATGACTCTCATTTTCTCGAGTTTTGCTTTCAAAAACCTTAACGCCAAGATGTCAAGATAGAGATCAAGCGTGGGCGAAAGCCTTTGATCCCTACCAGGCGAAAAGCCTTTCGCCCCTACGGCCACCCGACTATCCGACTACGCGACTTAAAACGTGATTTTCTTTGCGGCCTTGCGTCTTGGCGTTAAAATAGCACCCCATTCCCCCGAATTTTTGAAATGATACCCTGTCCCGTAGTGAAGCGTGGGGGAAGCAATCGCTTTCACTCTTCTTAAAACTGCTTTCCTCCACTTCGTTTTGGACAGGCTGTCACTACACTTCTTGCAGTGACGAGAAACTCGGCGCAAATTTATGGAAAGCTGTATTAGCATTTGATAAATGTTCCAATAAATGCTTGACTTTTGTACTTGGGTTTTGTATAGTAGAGTCCAACAGCCACAGAAAAAATTTTTAGTGTATCCTACCTTGACGAAAGCACTGCTGCTCAAGCACTGTGCTTTTTCTTGTATAGCGTAGGGTGTTTTCCCCTGTTGGCTCGTGGGAGCGTTGAATTGAACTTATAGGTATCATTAGATGTAATTCTAATGGGTTGTACCTTGTAAAAGGTGCCTTACCAGAATTTTCACAGCAAAGTTGAATTGCCTATTGATTTTGTCTCTAAAAAAGAGTATCCTGAAAACGTTAGTCGTGTTTTTCCTCTTTAATTTCCAGGGCTTGTTGTTAACTTGATTTTTGAATTTACTTTTAGGAGTACGGATGATTGACCAATCCTTATTGAATACCCTTGAGGCCAATGAAGAATCAGACCATGAGACGATTGTCGCGCGTCTGATTGCTTTTGGACGCCATAAATCCTTTGTGACCATTGATGATATTTTGTTATTCTTTCCTGATGCCGAGCAGGACATGGATCAACTTGAAGAAGCCTTTGCGGCACTGATTAGTGCTGACATCCCCTATGTGGAAGGCGAGATATCCGATGATGTTAGCGATAAAGATCTCATTACAGAGGAAAATGTAGAGGATGAAGAAGATGAAGATGAAAATGAAAATGAAAATGAAAATGAAAATAGCGACGGCATCTCATCTTTAGAGCGCGAGCAGAACTACCTGGCTAGCATAGATACTGATGACACCATTGGCCTATACCTTAAAGAAGTAGGGCGTGTGCCTCTGTTGACTGCCGAAGAGGAAGTGCAACTGGCCAAACGCATTGAGGCCGGCCGAGATGCACGCGAGGAATTAGCGCAGGTTGGTGTCTTTCCTGAACGACGCCAGGAACTGCGTGCCTTAATTGAAGATGGATGGGCGGCACGCGAACACCTCATTACCGCTAACTCCCGCCTGGTCATTAGTGTGGCAAAGAAATACATGGGGCGGGGCGTTCCTTTCCTTGATTTGATCCAGGAAGGAAATATCGGCCTGATTCGTGCTGCCAAGAAATTTGATTATCGTCGTGGGCACAAATTTAGCACCTATGCTACCTGGTGGATTCGGCAAGCCGTAACGCGGGCGATTGCTGATCAAGGACGCACCATTCGTGTGCCCGTTCACATGGGCGACCAAATCAATAAACTATTACGTGTTCAACATCAGTTGACCCAACAATTGGGGCGAGATCCTAAAGTAGAGGAATTGGCCGAAGCACTTGAAGTACCACCTCAGAAAGTCGAGAACATGATTCAAGTGGCCCGCCGCCCGCTTTCATTGGAAACCCCCACCGATGATGAAGAGGATTCAGTGTTAGGCGATTTCATCGAAGATGAAGAAATTCCGCCGCCAGATGAAACAGCCACTTATAACCTGCTGCGCCAGCACCTGGATGGCGTACTCGAAGGCCTGCCCCCGCGTGAAGTACGCATTTTACAACTCCGTTACGGGCTGTTAGATGGACAGGCTTATACGCTTGAAGAAGTTGGACGCAAGATGGGCGTCACCCGCGAGCGCGTTCGTCAAATCGAAGCCCAGGCACTGAGTCGCCTGCGGCATCCGGCAATCCGCCGTAAATTGCGTGAATACCTGGGATAGTTTCTCGAAAATATGCACAAACAGCCCTGATACATCTTGTCAGGGCTGTTTGTTTATGGCAGGATGGAGCGCATAAGCCTGCCAAAGGGCTACCATTGGCAATAGGGGGATGACGTATCGCTGCCAGGGCAGGGAAATCATCAGGATCAACGCGCCACCCTGAAGGGTGGTCGCCACCCACAGCCAGACGACCTTTTGGGTGGCGCGCGAAACCCAAAAGGTGGCGCGCCCCTCCCAGGTTTCCCGCGCCGCTCGTCCCATCCCGATCAAGGTCAGCGTCAGGAAGAAAGCACCGCCCACCAGGCCGCGTCCCCAAGTATGCAGTGGTTGCGCAAGATAGTTGGCCACTGCTGTGGCGGTTTCGGCCTGGTAATTGCCCACCTCGGCAAATTGGGGGGGCACAACGAACAGGTTGCCAAGCAAGGCAATCAGCCGTTTCGAAGGGGAATCCAGCAAGGCATCGGGGGTCAGGCGGGCGATGTCGGCGCTTTGACGCCTGGCAAGTTCTGTCCGCAGACGTACCGCGCTGCGCATAGCCGGGACAGGGTGTGGCCAGAAGACCGGGTTGAGCAAGATACTGAGGACAACCGTTATGAGAAGTCCGAGGATGGTCTGGTGTAGCCAAAGGAGGCTTCGCCTGGATAGATGGGTGGGCAATGCCAGCGTAGGAAGCAATGCCAGAGCGCTTTGCTTGGCGTTCATTGCTAGCCCGATTGCTATGCCCAGCCATACCGCACGGTAGCGCGAAGCGTTTAATAATGCCCACAGGGTAAAAGTGATGCCAAAGAGCAAGACGCCCTCGGCCATGGCCCGGCGGGCATGTAGCAATATGAGCGGATTCAGGCCAAAAAAAAGTATGCTCAATAACCCAACGCGTCGCCCACCCAGGGATAGGCCGATCAGATATAGCAGCATCAGCGTGAGCGGTAAGAGCAGGGTAACCGCGGCGCGTCCGGCGGTCAATAGCGCTTCGGAGGGTAAAGCCCCGGCGAGCGCATTCTCTTCCCACGATAGACTCCAATCCCAATCCACGGGCAACGCCGGTTGACGGGTTACCGCGCGTCCCAGGCCAAGTACAAAGTGTGTCAGGGGCGCGTCCAATAGGCGATAGCGTTGGCGCAGGTCGTCATCGTTGCCGGGCCGCCAGCCGGCCGCCATGGGATGGCTTAGCCACAGGTCGAAATCGGCGCTGGTAAAGAGTTGGGTGCTTTCGTCGGGGTGAAAAGGCACCTCCCGTATCCCACATAGGGCAAAGATGCTGATCAAGGTAATCAGCACCAAGGCGGGCAAGTGCGGGCGCAAACGGGTAGCAAACTCAGCGCGGAACATCGGTTAAGCCCGGGGTACGTACAGCCCACCAGCGTATCCAATAAAGCCCCCAAAACAGGAAAAACGGCAGCGGCAGAAACATAACGGTGCTCTGTTGCGGTTGCCCGTTGACGGTGCTCAGCGTGGCAAGGAAAATGTACCACAGGCCGACCAACAGCCCCAGCAAGGAGAACAACGCCCACCGGCGAGCGGCACGTCCATAGCGGCCTTCTAATTCGGCCAGCACCACGACCAACGGCAGAAATAGGATGATGAAGTTGCCCGGGTCGGTTGTGATGCCAATCCACTGACTGGCGGTCAGGGTCAGGCAAAAGGTCCACAAGAAATGGCGGAAGGGTTTCTTCCAGGCCAGCGTCCACTCGGCGAGTAAGAGTAAGGCCAACCCGCCGCTCAATATCCAGCCCAATTGCTTTCCGGCGCCCGGTAGCCATTCCTGTACGGCTGCCTGGATGGTCGTGGGCGGATTGTAATCGGTATAGCGCAATATCTCGCGCAGATTTTGCAGCGGCCAGTCTGGCAGGAAGAGCATACCCAAGGCCACCAGGAAAACCAGGAAGCCGGCAAACCAAACAATGAACCGCCAGCGGCGTTGAGAGAAGGCCCATAGAAGCGCAAATAATACCGGCAGGAGCGCCAGGTGTGGTTTGATAGTTGCCAGCGCCAACAGGATACCGGCCGCTTCGTCCTGCTCGGATTGTAAGGCCAGCATTGCGCCGGTGAGAAACAATGCTACCAGGATAACGGCATTGCCGTTGATGACCGGGCGGATACCGTGATACCACGTCAGGCTGAACAGGAGCAGGAAGGCCAGCAGCCAGGGCGCCGGCCGCCAGGTGGTCAGGCGCAATCCCAGGAGCGTTAGGGCGATGAGCGCAATCTCCAGGGTGGTCATCCATACGGCGCGCGCCAGCGTGTAATCGCCGATCAGCGCAAAGGGGGCAAAAATGAGCGTCGAATACAGCGGATAAGCAACGCGTAATTTGTGTTCTCCGGATTGTGCCGGGCGACCATAGGCGTGTTGCTGAATGCGCAAGGCAACCTCATCGCTATACGGACTGGTGCCGTCGAAAAGTAGGGCGCGAGCCCCTTCCCAATGTACCAGAAAGTCATTGCCGCCTGGGTTTTGCATGGTGAAGCGGTAATTCATCCAGCCCAGCGTGCCCGCCAGGGCTAGTAAAACCAGGGCCAGTAGGGTATACAAAACGTCCTGTATCCGGGTACGGGGAAGTTGATTCAAGAAAGGGCCTCCTATGGTGCATGTTGTGGGGATGGCTTTATTGTATCCTTACTTGCCTGCTGGTGAAAGGTTAACGTAAGTAAAATCAAGAGCAAAGCACGCAGTGGAACGAGAACGTACAATCCCTGAAACCAGCCGCGCGAGAGCATGAGCGGCCATTCCAGTACGCTGATTAACAAGAAGACGGCGCTCATTAATAGCGCATTGCTTTCCGGCAGGCTGAGTAGGATAAGTGGCAGCAAGTAGAGTACCCATTGAGGGCTGTATCCCGGTGACCAAAGCAGAAAGACGCCCCAGGTGAAACCCGTTAAAGTCGGCAAGACAAGCCGCCCTTTTGGGTGGGCGCGAGACAACCCCAGGAGTCCGAGCCCTCCAAAGAGAATCAGCAACCCCCACGACGAAAGGCGGGGGGGATTTCCAGATGGCCAGGTAGCGGTGGACGGTCGGGTGTGGTCAGCCTGTGGATGGAGGTCCCCGGTACCGAGGTTGCCATCAATCAGTGCCCATACCATCTCCCAGTATCTGTTTACCGCAGAGCCCGCGGAGAATGCAGAGAATCTGGAAAGTCATTCACCACCCGGCGAATGCCATCCTTCAGGACCCTGACATTGAAGTTGATCAGCAAGCCCACCTTGCAACCAGAAAGCTTCAGGTAGGAAAGCAACTGAGCCTGATGAATCGGTATCAGGCGATCGATGGCCTTACCCTCGACAATGACCGCTTCTTCAACGAGAAGATCCAGGCGGTAGCCACAATCCAGCTTGACATCCCGATAGACCACGGGCAGGGGTTTCTGTTGTTCCACCTTCAGGCCACGTTGGGCCAATTCAAAAGTCAGACAGGCTTCATACGCCGACTCCAGAAGGCCAG
>DYKW01000117.1 GCA_020722405.1 Anaerolinea thermophila | reverse complement strand
TAGCTGAAAAGGGAACTAGCATTATCTATTTAGATAAAAACACGACCCCGTTGGATTGATCCGATTGCCCTGATGAAGAAGGGATTAAGACAACGTCTCTAAGACCGGAAACTTCAGTAATCGCTGAATTGATCCGATTCATACCATCCATCCCTCCGCATCGTTGGTGCATGGCACGTCGTGCCCGTACCATGCCGATGGTTCGCGGATTTCCGTAGGGGCGACCGGCGGGTCGCCCCTACCAGGATGCAATTTGTCCAATTCCCATTGTGCGGGATTGTTGCGGATATATTCCCGGATGCGCCCCAATTCCGATTCGTTGCGGATTATGTGTTCCCAATCATTGCGTTGCCATAATTTTGCGCCGGGGGTTTGGTGCAATTCGTTGATGCGTTTGGTTGCGGCGGATTTGAACCCGGCCATGACCGCACCAATGGACCGTGGTTGCGGTCCCGTAGGGGCGATCCGCCGGTCGCCCCTACCATCGGCAATAACCACAATCCCGTGAAAATGGTTTGGCATCATCACCCATTCATCCAATTCAATTTCGTTCCGGATCTCGGCGGTTTCCAACCATTCGTCAGCGATAATGTCCACCGCATCGTTAATTCGCATTTTGCCGTCCACAATATCCCCGAACAGGCATTCGCGGTTCGGGGTGCAGATCGTGATGAAATAGGCTCCGGCCTGGGAATAATCGTATCCCTTCAGGCGAATGGATCGGCGGCGATGCATTTGCGGGTTGTATTTCATTGACCGATGACACTACAGGCGCGCCTCAACCATCCGCTGGACATGGCCATCGCCGAGGTCCGGTAACGGCCCCGGTTCATCAACGGCACAAAACTGCCCGGGTCCAGGAGCTACTTAGCTACAGGGATTTACCCAGGTAATTCAGCTTGTAGATCTCGAGCACGGAAAGACAGAGGGCGATCACGATGGGCCCCAATACCAGGCCGAGAAAACCGAAAAGATTGATCCCTCCGATGATGCTCAACAGCAGAAAGAGGTTGTGGATCTGTATCTTGCCTCCGATGAGATACGGCCTCAAAAAATAATCTATCTGGCTTATGACAAGCAAACTGAACCCGAGAAGGACTGCGGCCTTCACGTACAGGCCCGCAGCAACGAGATAGACCGTGGCGGGTATCCATACGAGAGCCGTCCCGACCATGGGGATGAATGTCGCCACACCCATGACGATCCCCCAGAGTATGGGGGCGGAAAAATCGAGTGCCCACAGGATGAAGATCCCAAGCGACGCCTGAACAAAGGCGGTCATGATGTTCCCGTAAAGGGTTGCGGAAAGGACGTCGTGGGTCACCCTAAAAAAGTTGGCTGTCTCGCGGTCGGAAAACGGGAGCAGTTCCTTGAAGGAGGCGAGCAGCCGGTCCCCGTCACGCAAAAGATAGAAGAAGATGGTAAGCATGATAAAGGCCTTGAAGATGAGAGATGCCACGTTTTTGAAAACGACCGTCCCCTGGGCGATGAGGATCTCCCCGAGCCTTTTCGAGAGGTCCGCGATGGTCTCCCTGATTGCCTCCTCGTGTCCACGGGCGAGTTCAATGAGTTGGGGAAACCTTTCCTTCAGGATCGGGAAACTCTCCAGATCCGGGATGAGCCCGAGGCCCTGGCCGTGGAGTCTTTCCTGGATGGATGCATAGACCTTGAAGGTCTCGTTCGTGAGGCTCCCCAGGAGGAAAAACACGGGAATCACGATGAAGGCGATGATGAGGACGGTCATGATCACGGCAGACAGGTTGTTCCGGCCCCGGAGATATCTCCTGATCCTCTGGTGGATGGGGTAAGAAAAGAGGGCGAGAATGATGGCCCATGCCATAGGCTCAAAAAACGGCGCAAAAAGCCTGAGCCCAAGGCCCAAAATGAGGAAGCCGATCGCAAAGGCGAGAAAACCGACGTACTTCTTGTTGTCATCCGGATTGACGGTAGGAAACATCATGCCTCTGGACTGAGTGATGGAGGGAAAAGGGATTCGATGCCATGCGGAAAAACATCAGGGGAGATGCCAAGGGCGCCGACAAGCCAGAGAAGCTCGTCATAAGGGCAATTAATGGAGGATTTACGCCTTCCGTTCGTGACGTCGTCCAGTTCCCGGGTCAGAAACCCGATGAGGGCATGGGCGATCTCCTGATCAAGACCGGTGATCTCCTTTCCTCCCCGGGCCGCAAAGGATAGGAGGCGCCTCACATTCACCACGCACCGAGCAAGGCCCCGGTACGAACGCCTATCCCGGTTCTCTGGATTAAGATCTCTTAGGATGATCCTTCGATAACAGGAGATCACCGCGTCCGTGAGGCGTTCCATATCCTCTGGTTCGAGCTCCATACCCGGTCCATCCTGGGCCTGGGTAAGATGATAAAGGGATTCGTGCAATGCCACCTCAGGGATCTCTCCGGCCTTCAGGATCGAAAAGACCTCATCTTCGATGAGCTCTGATTTTTCCAATGCGTTACCAGTCAAGGGGACGTTTCCATGCATCCTTGAGGTCCTGGATATCCACCGAGACAAAGGGATGATCCCCATGGAACGAGAGGGCGAATCTCCGGCCTTCTGTCACGTGCCCGATGCGGGCAAAGGCGGTGCCGGACATGGCCTCCTGGAAGGCCCGTTCCTTTTCAGGCGCAACGGTCACGACGAAGCGGGACTGGCTCTCGCTGAAAAGGAGATGGTCGAGGCGATCCACACCCTTGGCCGGCACGAGCCCCAGGTCGATCTCCATGCCAAGGCCTCCGCTGAAGGCCGTTTCAGCGAGCGCCACGGCAAGGCCTCCGTCTGAACAATCGTGGCAGGAGGCCACAAGGCCGTGGCGGATTGCCTTTGAAAGGGCGAGATACCTGGCCTTTGCCTCGGGGATCCTGACCCTTGGGACCGTATTTCCCACAAAACCGCATCGTGCATAATACTCCGACCCGCCGAACTCTGGGTAGGTGACGCCGAGCACGTAGATGCCGTCTCCCGGCCTCTTGGCGTCCATGGTGACTGCGCGGCGGACGTCATCCATCCTGCTGATCACGGAAAAAAGAAGGGTCGGGGGGATGGAGATCTTGACCCCTTCGATGATGGCGTCGTTCTTCATACTGTCCTTTCCGGAGATGCACGGGACCCCGTAGGCCCGGCAGATCTCGGAAAGGGCGAGGTTTGCACGCACGAGCTGGGCGAGTTTATAGCGGCCGTCCGGCGTCTTTTCCGACTGGACTGGATCGCACCAGCAGAAATTATCGAGCCCGGCCATGAGATCGAGCCCACCTCCCACACATACGGCGTTTCTGACCGCCTCGTCCACGGCGCACGCGACCATGTGATAGGTGTCGATTGCGCTGTATTTCGGGCAGATCCCGTGGGCGATCACAAGACCCTCAAAAGAAGCGAGATCAGGACGGATCACCGCGGCATCAGACGGGCCGTCACCAAGGATGCCGACCATGGGCTTCACTACGCTCCCACCCTGCACCTCGTGGTCGTATTGCCGGACCACATACTCCTTGCTGCAGACGTTGTAGCGGGAGAGGATTGCCATGATCTCGCCGGTCAGGTCCTCGGGACAGGGAAAAACGGGTTCCGAATGGACGGGAGGGGACCAGACCGCCTCGAGCTCCATTCTCGGAACCCCCTCATGGACGAATCCGAGGTCAAGGCAGGCCACGGTCCTGCCCTTGTAGAGACAGTGAAAGAGACCGGAATCCGTGAATGTGCCAAGGACCGTGGCCTCCACGTCCATCTTTTCTGCAAGGGCCAGAAATTCTTCGAGCTTCTCTGGAGGAACGGCCACGGTCATACGTTCCTGGGCCTCAGAGAGGAGGATCTCCCATGGATCGAGCCCCTGGTACTTGAGGGGCGCCTTGTCCAGGTGGAGTTCGAAGCCGCCCGTATCCTTGGCCATCTCTCCTACGGAGGATGAGAGGCCACCGGCCCCGTTGTCGGTTATGGATGTGTAGAGGCAGAGATCCCGGGCGCGGAGGAGAAAATCCGTCATCTTTTTCTGCGTGATGGGATCGCCGATCTGAACGGCCGTTGCCGGAGAGCCCTCATGGAGCTCCTCGGATGAAAAGGTCGCCCCGTGGATCCCGTCCTTTCCGATTCGCCCTCCGCACATGACGATGGCATCTCCTACGTGGGCGCGTTTCTCATGGCCTGGCCTGCCGCAGACCTCAAGGGGGAGGACGCCGCCTGTTCCGCAGAAGACCAAGGGTTTGCCGAGATAGCGTTCGTCAAAGACAATGGACCCGTTCACCGTGGGGATTCCGCTCTTGTTGCCCCCGTGTTCCACGCCCTCCCGCACGCCCTCGAAGATCCGTTTCGGGTGGAGAAGCCCCCTGGGTATGGGCCCCGGATAATCGGGCGGGGCAAAGCAGAAGACGTCCGTATTGAAGATGAGACGCGCCCCCATGCCGGTCCCGAACGGATCCCGGTTCACACCGACGATCCCGGTGAGCGCCCCGCCGTAGGGGTCGAGGGCGGACGGGCTGTTGTGGGTCTCCACCTTGAAGGCAATGCCCCAGCGGTCATTGAAACGTATGACACCCGCATTGTCATTGAAGACGGAAAGACACCAGTCCCGGTCTCCGAGGGAGGATCTGACGTCCTTGGTCGCGGCCTTGATACAGGTCTCAAAGAGGCTGTCGATAATCCGCTCTTCGTTTCCCTCTGTGTAGCGGATGAGGGAGTTGAATATCTTGTGCTTGCAGTGCTCGGACCAGGTCTGGGCAAGGGCCTCGAGCTCCACGTCGGTGATCCGGCGGGAAAGCCCCCGCCTCTGCCTCTCCGCCAGGACCTCAGGACGTTCGAAATAGGCCCGGATGGCGGCCATCTCCGGAAGGGAAAGGGCAAGGAGCCGATTCCGGGAAAGGCAGATGAGATCCCCGTCCGAGAGTGCCGAAAGGTCAAACTCCTCTACTCTGGGCTCCTTCTCGCCCAGGACCCTGGGGACTGCGAAAAACAGGCCTCCCCCTTTCCTCTCCCATGTCTCATCAAAGAGGTCGCGGCGGAGGACGATGGTCCGCTCAATGAGTTCGTTGGCAAGGAGACCGTCTGCAAGCTTGCGGATCTCCGTCTCCGCAAGATCGCCCTCGACGAGATATTGCACTGCCGTATAGACCCCTTCTGTGGACAAGACACGACGCCCGAGGAGAAGCTCGATGGCCTCGGTTGCTATCCTGCCCTCATTGTCGGTGACACCGGGCCTGTAGCCGACCTCCACGACCCATGTCCAGGGAAAATCGTGGGCCCGTGATACAGGACTGTCCACGGAGATGACATGAATGACAGGATCTGAGAGGGGACCATGGGCCACATCCTGGAGCCTGTCCTGGGGAAGGGCGATGTCCAGGAGATAGACCTTGACGGTCCTCACCCCAATGACTGGAAGGCCGAGGTCATGGACGGCCTTTCTGGCGATCCTCTCCCCGCGGGAGTCCCGCAGATGGGGTTTGAACATGACTTCTATGCGATGGGGCATGTATCCTCCAAAACGGGGAGAGACAAGGATTTCAGTGGACCCGAACTTAGTATTTGTAGCGTAACCGCCCTACACTGTCCATAGAGTCGATACCTGAATCCGTGAAATACGGACTTAACTTGGCAATTTCTCAAAATAAGCCAATCTATCTGCCGGCAGACAGGCAGGTCGGACAAAAATCCTTATTTTTCAAGGCACCCATTGACGTAGATCAAGGTCAGCGAGGGCATGTGATGGCATTCCTGATCCCGCTGCAAAAATCTAAAAATCTGATCCCGCTCAAAAAGCCCGAGATGCAAGGCGCGAAATTTTCCAGGAATGAGGC